>CAMWRC010000037.1 GCA_947176565.1 uncultured Ruminococcus sp. | reverse complement strand
AAAGTATTTCAATCAGAATTGAATGAGGAACACGTCCGTCAATAATCACAGCACCGTTCACGCCTCTGCGGACGGCTTCAACGCAGCAGTCAATCTTCGGAATCATACCGCCGGAAACAATTCCCTGCATTTTAAGATACGGAACTTCGCTGACATTGACTTTCGGGATAAGAGTATTCACATCGTTCTTATCACGGAGAAGACCTGCAATATCGGTCATAAGAATCAGGCTTTCCGCGCCGAGTTCTGCCGCGATACGTGCTGCTGCCGTATCTGCGTTAATATTATATGTGTTTCCCTCGTTATCTGTTGCCACGGTTGCGATAACCGGAATATTTCCGTTATTCAGGGCATCGAGTATCGGCTTTGGATTCACTTCTGTTATTTCTCCGACATATCCTAAATCCTGACCGTCGTCGGTGAGTTTCTTTTCAGCGGTGAGCATTCCGCCGTCAATTCCGCAGAGTCCGACCGCATTGCCCTTATGCTGTGCAAGAAGCTGAACAAGTTCTTTGTTTACCTTTCCGGCAAGAACCATTTTAACCACATCTACGGCATCTTTATCAGTATAGCGCAGACCATTGATGAATCTGCTTTCTATGTTCAGTTTTCTGAACATATCATTGATTTCAGGACCTCCGCCGTGAACGAGAACTACCTTGATTCCCACAAGCGAAAGCAGAACAATATCAGTCATTACGGCATCTTTAAGTTCCTTGTTTGTCATAGCGTTTCCGCCGTATTTAACAACAACAATTTTGTCGGAATACTTCTGTATATACGGAAGTGCGTCAATAAGAATCTGTGATTTTTCGGTATTTGAAATATTATCCATTTTTAGTAGTCTCCTTTAATCAGCTTCTGTAATCGCCGTTGATTTTAACATAGTCGTAAGTGAGGTCACAGCCCCATGCCACAGCCGCACCTGCTCCGTTTCCGAGAGAAATAACAATCTGAATTTCATCTTCGGACAGTATTTCCTTTGCAGTTTCCTCTGAAAATTCAACGCCCGCTCCGTTTTCGCATACATGAATAAATCCCTTGTCAGAACCAATTCTGACATCGACTTTATTTATATCAAAATCCGCATCAGCATATCCGACAGCGCAGAGAATACGTCCCCAGTTTGCGTCCTCGCCGAACATAGCCGCCTTAAAAAGACTTGATGTAATAACAGATTTTGCAACAGTCTCAGCGATTTTCTCAGTCTCTGCACCGGAAACTGTACACTCAATAAGTTTAGTTGCGCCCTCGCCGTCACGAGCCATCATTCTTGCAAGGTTCATCATGATATTATAGAGAGCATTCTCGAATATCTCAAAATCTGCGTCCTCATGAACAACCGGTTTATTTTCAGCTGTTCCGGAAGCCATGATACATACCATATCATTAGTAGAAGTATCGCCGTCGACGCTTGCACGGTTGAGCGTAACCTTTACCACGTCACTTAATGCAAGATGCAGAAGTTCAGAGGAAATATCCGCATCTGTAGTGATAAAAGTAAGCGTAGTTGCCATATTCGGGTGAATCATACCGCTTCCCTTGAGCATACCGCCCATTCTGCAAATCTTTCCGCCCATTTCAAATTCAACAGCGATTTCTTTCGGCTGAGTATCAGTAGTCATAATTGCTTCTAAAGCACATTTATTACCGTCATATGACAGACCGTCAGCGAGTTCCTGCATACCGGCTGCAATAGGTTCAATGGGCAGCACCTGTCCGATAACGCCGGTAGAAGCAACGATAACATCATCAACACTGATACCGAGCTGCTGAGCTGTGAGTTCGCACATTTTTTCAGCTTTCTGAACGCCGTCGGGATTACAGGTATTTGCGTTCACGGAATTTACAATTACAGCCTTTGCTCTGCCGTTTTCGAGATGTTTTTTAGTAACAATAATAGGTGCGCCCTTGACTTTATTTGTTGTATAGACAGCGGCAGCGGTACATTCCTTATCAGCGACGATGAGTGCAAGATCGTTTTTCTTTTTTGCTGAGGGAATCGCGTTATTTGACACAGCAGAATTTTTTTCCGTATCAGAAAGCGGCTTATGAGCAAGACCGCACTGAATGCCGTTTGCTCTGAATCCCTTTGCGGCGCAGACACCGCCATCAATAAAATTTACATTTCCGATTTTATTTATTTTCATAAAATAATCACCCTATCAGTTTAAAATTTAATTTGAAATAAAATCATAAATTCAAATCAAAGACATATGTAAGCATACCGGTATCATACTCCGGAATAAGTATACTGCCGTTTCCGTATATTCCGTAAAAGCATTCAACAACTGCTGTATTTCCGTCATCTGAGGAATAGCAGTTATACGCGCCGCTTTCGATACACTTCACGGAAAACATCATCTCATCAATTTCACCTGTTTTTTTCGCGAAACGTCCGCGTTTGCAGTATACATCTATCTGTGTGTGACCTGATTTATTTTCAACCTCACACAGAATAATGCTGGTTCTTTCGTTTATTTTGACTACATCATTGACTTTTGATTTATTTATATCCTCTGCCATACTGTTCACCGCACACGCCAGAGCTACTGATGCAACTACTGCCTGAAGTGCTATCATATAGTTGAATTTCTTTTCATTTTCGATAAAGACACGTATGAACCGATATGCAAGAACCACTGTTACCACAGCAAGACAAACAGTATAGCAGCTTATAATCCTGCTGAAAATAAAAAGCTCTGTATCGGTAAGTTTAAGATAGCCGAAAAATGCTATTCCTGCGGCACCCAAAGTTATACCGATATAATAAAGCGAATTCAGAAGCTTTGAGTAATCAATTTTCTTTTTTTCTTCTTTCTTCTTTTCTTCCGCCATATTTTATTATACAAGCCCTGTGGTTTCGTCTATTCCGAGCATTATATTGAGACACTGAACAGCTGCACCGCTCGCACCCTTTCCGAGATTGTCAAGACGTGAGCAGAGAAGTATCTGTTCATCATTTCCGAAGACAAAAATCTGCATTTTATTGATTCCGCTCAAAGTATTTGATGCAAGGAAGAAAGATTTCTGTTCATCTGCGGACATAAGCGGCATAACTTCAATCATAGCCGAGTCTGAATAATGATTTCTGTACATCTCATGAATCTGAGAAGCTGTTGTCTTTTTTTCCAGCATTCTTGTCTGAACCGGAACAGATACGACCATTCCGCTGAAATAATCACAGACCATAGGATTGAACATCGGCGGATATGTCAGACCTGATACTGCCTGCATTTCCGGAAGATGTTTATGCTGCTGAGAAAGAGCATACTGACGGGGGCTGCCAAATTCGTATGGCTTGTCATTGCTTTCATATATAGCTATAGCTTTTTTTCCTGCTCCGCTGTAGCCTGATGTTGCATAGGCGAACACCGGAAAATCTGCCGGTATCACGTTGTTCTTCACAAGAGGATATACTATTGAAGCGAATCCGCTTGCATAGCAGCCGGGAACGGCTACCCTGTTCGATGTTCTTATTTTTTCGCGATGTTCCGGAGAGAGTTCCGGAAATCCGTATGCCCAGTCCGAATTGGTTCTGTGAGCGGTTGAAGCATCAATAATCCGAACGTGGTCATTATCCTTGTCAACAAATGAAACAGCCTCTCTTGATGCCGCATCAGGCAGACAGAGGAAAACGTAATCCGCGCTGTTTATAAGTCTTGCACGTTCTGCTGAATCCTTACGTTTTTCCTCAGAAATACGAATTATTTCAATATCGTTACGGTTTTCGAAGCGTTCCAGTATTTTAAGACCGGTAGTACCTTCCTGACCGTCTATATAAATTCTGACCATAGAATCACCTTTTATTTATATTTTATTTTTTATCTTTTTTCTTCTGGATTTTTTTGTCATACTTAGCTTTTTTCGGGTCTGTACGGTCTGATTCGTCCTCTTTCATTGAGTGCCATATACTTATTGCAAGCGTGACAACGACTATTCCGGCAAGCCAGAAAATATGTGCAGAGGGAATAACAGCAATCCACAGACCCATTACAAGCTCACCGACAACCCAAATCACGCCCATCAGCAGAGTAAGACCGAGCGTGAAAATCAAATCCTTCTTACTCATAGGATTTCAGCAGTTTTTCTGCATTTTTAATCTGAACGCTTACTGCATCAGGAGACGGACCGCCATATGATTTTCTTTCTTTGACGCAGGTATCGAGACCGATAGCTTCATAAACATCATCAGCGAAAATCTCTGTCATTTTCCGGTATTCCTCAATAGGAAGCGTTTCGAGAGTAAGATTTTTTTCAATGCAGAGAGCCACAAGAGTTCCTGTAATCTTATATGCATCACGGAACGGCATACCTTTTTTAACCAGATAATCCGCGCAGTCAGTAGCATTTATAAATCCCTTTGCGGCGGCATTACGCATATTATCGGGGATTACACGCATAGTTGCAAGCATAGGAATAAATGTCTTTACGCAGAGCTTGACATTATCCACGGTATCGAATATAGCTTCCTTATCCTCCTGCATATCCTTGTTATAGGCAAGCGGGAGACCTTTCATCATGGTGAGGAGAGTAACGAGATTTCCATTTACTCTGCCGGTTTTACCGCGGATAAGCTCTGTAACATCAGGATTTTTTTTCTGTGGCATAATTGATGAACCGGTAGCAAAAGCATCATCAAGCTCAATGAACTTGAACTCCCACGAACACCACATTATTATTTCCTCTGAAAAACGTGAAAGATGAGTCATAAGCAATGACAGTGCGCAGTTGAGTTCAACGCAGTAATCACGGTCGGAAACGCCGTCAAGACTGTTTTCCATAGGAGCGGTAAAGCCGAGCAAATCGGAAGTCTGATGTCTGTTGGTTTTATACGTAGTACCGGCTAATGCACCGCAGCCAAGAGGACAATAATTCATACGCTTATTTACATCGCCGAGCCTGTCGAGGTCACGGAAAAGCATCTGCACATATGCCATAAGATGATGTGCGAATGTAATCG
Source organism: uncultured Ruminococcus sp. (assembly GCA_947176565.1). Classification (GTDB taxonomy): domain Bacteria; phylum Bacillota; class Clostridia; order Oscillospirales; family Ruminococcaceae; genus Ruminococcus. Next base: position 3,846 of record CAMWRC010000037.1, on the reverse strand, counting down.
GCTGTGCTCTCTGTAAATGCGTATATCCCGGCATAACAGTTTCGGTATACTGTTTTGAAATATCAATAACAGTATTGATTAATTTAATTACAAGCTCCTGAATTTCCTTTATCTCATCACGGAGATAGAGACGTAAATCAAGGGCAACCTGATCATTACGTGAACGGGCGGTGTGAAGTCTCTTACCCACATCGCCGATACGCTTAGTCAGTTCAGCTTCAACAAACATATGAATATCTTCCGCTGTCGGGTCAAGCTGTAAATCGCCTGATTCAATATCCGCGGATATTTTTTTGAGTTCATCAATAATCTTAATGCTGTCGTCTTTCGGGATTATTCCGCAGTCGCCGAGCATAGTTGCATGAGCGATACTGCCCTGTATGTCATGCTTGTACATACGTCCGTCAAAGGCAATGGAAGAATTGAAAGCGTTGACAGTATCGTCAACCTGTTTTGAAAATCTTCCAGCCCACATCATATCAGCCATAATTTTCTCTCCTATCATTTTAGTGTTATTAAAATAAATCAGGATTTAATTTAGAATCATTCCTCATTTAAGCTGCATTAATTTACAGTTTTCACTTCCGGCACTCCAGAACTTGTCAAGAGTAATTCCCTTAAACTGGCAGACTATACTTGAATTCATCGCACCATGTCCTACTATAAGAATGTCCCTGCCCTGTTCAAGCTGTGGTTCAACAACTTCCCTGATGAATTCGCCGGTTCTTGCAAACAGTTCATCAAAACTTTCCGCATTCTGTACAGGAGTTATATATTTTTCAGGTTCTTTAAATAAAACGTTTATCGGACAATCAGGAATCTGAAAACTATTTTCGATTCCCTCATAAATTCCGAAGCTCATTTCAAGCAGTCTTTCGTCCGTAATTATCGGAATATTTCTGTCTTTCAGAAAAATTTCTGCCGTTTCCCTTGCACGGCTCAAAGGAGAGCAGTAACACACATCAAAATGGACTCCGCCATATTCCTTATGAGCGTTTTCTGCCATGATTCTTCCGTCATTATTCAGCGGAATATCAGTTCTGCCTTGAAGCTTACGTTTTACATTCCAGTCTGTTTTACCGTGTCTCATTATGTAAAGCATAATTTACCCCTTAAATAAAAATCTTCCAGCCCACATCATATCTGCCATAATTTTTCTGCTATCGTTTTTATTTTATTAATAATTTTACTTGGTTACACTTTTATAAAAGCTAACATGAGAACTAAGTTCATTGAAACCGTTTTTCTGATAAAACCGATATGACGGCTTGTCATTATCAGTCTGGAGAAAGATACCTGACAGTCCTCGTTTTTTTATATCTGATTCAATCATTTTCATAAACCGTGAACCTATGCCCTTGTTTTGAATATCAGGAGCAACGCAGAATTCTTCAATATTATAGTTTGTTCCCTCCCACCAATGACGAATTATTCCGATTGACATTGCAGATAAATTTCCGTCTATCAGAAGTCCGTAATTAAGCGAATTGAAGGAGCAGGAAATTTCCCTGATATATTCAGATAACTGACAGGCATTGCTCCAGTCATCATTCCAAGGTTCACGTGCAAAAGCATTTTTATATAATTCAGCCATTTGAGACAGATAAGTATCATCAAGCACAATAAACTGTTCTATTAAATTCATATCAGAATTCACCTCATAAGATTCAGATTTATCCTTATTCAAAAGTATAAATAATCATTATTGCAGCAAATCGAAATTATCAGCTGTCTAAACCTGACTTAAAAATGATTATGTCAGAACAGCGACAAGACCTGTTTCAAAGTTGAGCAATACTGCCTTTTTATACATACCGCTGTCGAACCAGTACAGCACCGCATTATCCAAATTGTCCTGAAACGATTCACGCAGGCGCATCTGTCCGCAGAACCATTCTATCTTATTTTGAAAAGAATCACCGTCCTCTGTTTCATTTTCAAGGCGAACGCAGTCCAACGCGTCAAAATGTGATACGTAGGCTTCAAGTGCTGCGGTATCTGTATGAAACATCAGATATGATGAGGGGTGATAATCCTGTGCAATCATAGAACCTTGTGTGCGAAACGAATAATCATCACATATTTCCGGCAGTTCCTCCGGAAGTAACTGCTGATAAAATGCGGCGTTGCTTCCGAAAACTCCATATGTATAGCAAAAATGTTTCAAAGGATAAACAAACTGACTATGTGAAAAATTCATCAATATCAGCATAGGCATATAGAAAACTGCCCACGCACTGATTACGATTCCTCTTGCAATATAAAGAAAGCATCTGCGTTTATGAAATTTCTCATTCAGCTTATAAACAATTCCATTCAAAAGCAATGAGAATACTGCAATAAGAAAAAGAACATCTGAGATTGCGGAAGTATACATCAACGCCATAATCCATAACGGAAATATGATATTCAATGTCAGAATTATACCATTTATTTTCTGTAAGCGGGTTTTCTTCTTTTTTTGTTTCATCATTTTCACCCCAGCAGATATTATCTTCTTAATATTTATAAATCTGCTTATTTAATCCCTATTTATTTTGACTTTAAACTACAACAGGCAGGAGTTACCCTGCCTGCGGAAAATTTATTATATTGAGCTGAAACAATTACTTGTTATTTCTCTTCTTATCGAGCTGAGCCTTGACCTTAATCGGCAGACCGAAGAGATTGATAAAGCCCTCTGCGTCATGCTGATTGTAAACTTCGTCCTCATCGAAAGTAGCAACTTCCTCATCATAGAGAGTATACGGAGAAGTAACGCCTGCATTGATGATATTGCCCTTGTAGAGCTTGAGTGTAACATCTCCTGTAACAGTTTTCTGAGTTTCAGTAACGAATGCGCTCATAGCCTCACGGAGAGGAGTATACCACTGACCGTTATAAACAATATCAGCGAATTTGATTCCGAGATACTGCTTGATACGGGCAGTTTCCTTGTCAATGCAGATAGTTTCGAGAACTTCATGAGCGTGATAGAGAATTGCACCGCCGGGAGTTTCATAAACGCCTCTTGATTTCATACCAACGAGACGGTTTCAACGAGGTCAGCGAGACCGATACCATTTTCACCTCCGAGCTTGTTAAGAGCTGTTACCATTTCAACGCCGTTGAGTTCCTTGCCGTCGAGCATAGTAGGAATACCCTTTTCAAAGTGAATAGTTATATAAGTAGGCTTGTCCGGAGCATCAATCGGAGAAACGCCCATTTCAAGGAAACCGGGTTTTTCGTACTGCGGCTCATTAGCAGGATCTTCAAGGTCAAGACCCTCATGTGAGAGATGCCAGATATTCTTATCCTTAGAATAATTGGTTTCTCTGTTTATTTTAAGCGGAATATTGTGTGCTTCAGCGTAGTCGATTTCCTGATCACGTGATTTCAGATCCCATTCACGCCACGGAGCTATGATAGCCATATCAGGAGCGAAAGCCTTTATAGCGAGTTCAAAGCGAACCTGGTCATTACCCTTACCTGTACAGCCGTGGCAGATAGCATCAGCACCCTCAGCGATAGCAATTTCAGCGATTCTCTTTGCGATAATCGGACGAGCGAAAGAAGTACCGAGCATATATCTGTTTTCATAGATTGCACCTGCCTGAACGGTAGGATAAACGTATTCCTGAATAAATTCCTCTTTCAAATCCTCGATATAGAGCTTTGAAGCGCCTGTAGCGATAGCCTTTTCTTCAAGTCCGTCAAGCTCAGTACCCTGACCTACATCGCCGGAAACAGCGATAACTTCGCAGTTATTGTAGTTTTCCTTGAGCCACGGAATGATGATAGAAGTATCGAGACCGCCAGAGTAAGCGAGAACGACTTTTTTAATATTTTTCTTATCCATTACAATCT
>CAMWRC010000036.1 GCA_947176565.1 uncultured Ruminococcus sp. | reverse complement strand
ATGAATGTTGCCGCTGTATATTTTGGTCTTGTTTTTGATTCAGTTGAACATGTATATGATAATGTAGATAACAAAAAAATCGACCGCCGTCTCGGTGATAACGATTCATTCCGCTTTATCTGCGACCGACTTCATGAGGCCGGTATAAGAATTATTCTTGATGGTGTATTCAATCACGTTGGCAGACGTTTTCCGCAGTTTGTTGATATTCAGGAAAAAGGTCAGGGTTCAGGTTACTGCGACTGGTTTCAGAATCTAAACTTCGGAGGACAGTCACCATGCGGCGACCCGTTCTGGTATGAGGGCTGGAATGGTCACTATAATCTCGTAAAGCTCAATCTCCGTAATGTCGGAGTCTGCGACCATATCATAGATGCCGTGAACTACTGGATAGAATCTTTCAATATCGACGGTATACGTTTTGATGCCGCAGACTGCATTGACTTCAATTTCTTCAAGAGAATACGCGATTTCTGTAAGGGCAAGAAGCGTGATTTCTGGCTTATGGGCGAAATAATCCACGGCGATTACAACCGCTGGGCAAATCCGGAAATGCTCGACAGCGTTACAAATTACGAATGCTATAAGGGTATATATTCATCACATAATGACAAGAATTATTATGAGATAGATTATTCTATAAACCGTCAGTCCGGTGCAAACGGCGGAATCTATCGGAATATAAATCTCTATAATTTTGTTGATAATCACGATGTAAACCGCCTTGCAAGTACTGTTAATAATCCGGCACATCTTCCGCTTATCTATACGCTGATGTATGCAATGCCCGGTATTCCGTCAATCTACTACGGCAGTGAATATGGTATTCATGGACGCAAGGAAAATAATTCCGATGACGGTCTCCGTCCGTGTCTGCATCTTGCCGATATGACAAATGAAAATACAGATCTTTACAAGCATATCGTGAAACTCGGACGTATCTACAGAGCATATCCTGCATTGAGAACAGGAAGTTATGAGAGAATGCAGATTACAAACCAGCAGCTTCTTTTCAAGAAAGTTCTCGGCGACCAGACTGTATATGTTGCTCTTAATCTTGCAGACTATCAGTATGATTTCAATTTCGGAACTCACCTCGGCGCGCTTGTTGATGTTATAGGCGCAAATCAGATAGATGTGAATAACGGAAATGCTCATATCAGTATGCCGCCATTCTCTGCAATGATAATCGTTGCCGATGATATTGTGAATAATGAGCCTGAAAAGCCAGTTGAAATAAAAACTGATGAAACCACAGAAGCTGTAATCGGCGCGCATTACCGTCACTATAAGGGCGGAGAATATGAAGTAATCGCTCTTGCACGCCACAGTGAGAATAATGAGGAACTTGTCGTTTACAGAAATGTTTCAAACGGTGAAGTATGGGCAAGACCAAAGGCTATTTTCTGCGGAAAAGCAAGCGACGGCACTGTACTCAGATTCGTCAAGCTTTAAGATTTTGTTATGAAAACCGGTTCCGTATTCCGGTATATCCGTGAATACTGAATATATTCTGAAATTTATCGGACGCTGTAGCAGATTTTCCGTTCTGCTATAGCGTTCCTGTGTATCGGGGGAGATTTTACGAAGAATCCGATAAAAAAGCTGACATCGTTTCAGACGATAATACTTGGATTTGTAGGAATCATTATTGCAGGCGCACTGCTTCTTATGCTTCCGTTTGCTTCACGCGGCGAGGGCTGCGCTGATTTTGAGGACGCATTGTTTACAGCCACATCAGCAGCCTGTGTAACAGGACTGATAACTCAGGATACCGCCACATATTGGACAGGATTCGGACAGGCAGTAATACTTATACTGATACAGACCGGAGGATTCGGAGTTGTTACTGTGGCTTCAGCAATGACTATGATAGCCGGCAGAAAAATCGGACTCATGCAGAGAAGCACAATGCAGGATTCAATATCTGCTCCGCAGGTCGGAGGAATAGTACGCCTGACTTCATTTGCCATAAAAATAACCCTTGCGGTTGAACTTGCCGGCTGTCTGCTTATGCTTCCATCGTTTATCAGGGAATTTGGTATCGGAAAGGGTATATGGTATTCTGTTTTCCATTCTGTATCGGCTTTCTGCAATGCCGGATTTGACCTTATGGGCGTAAAACAGCGTTTTTCATCTCTTACGCTTTTTGCAGATGATATTTTAATCAATATTGTGATAATGCTGCTTATAATCATTGGCGGTCTGGGATTTCTTACATGGGAAGATATAAAAACTCATAAATTTAAGTTTAAAAAATACCGTATGCAGAGTAAAGTCATACTTTCCGTATCATTAATTATTACTGTTTTTCCGGCGGTATATTATTTCTTTGAATTTGCAGACTGGGATATGCCGGCAGGAAAACGCATAATAACAGCATTATTTCAGGCAGTTACACCTCGTACTGCTGGATTCAATACTGTAGACCTGAGTCTGCTCAACGGTGGCGGAACTATTATAATGATAGTGCTTATGCTGATAGGCGGTTCTCCGGGGTCTACGGCAGGAGGAATGAAAACTACTACTATAGCGGTTCTTTTTTCAGCGGCGGTGTCGGTATTCCGGAAAGAACGGTCTGCTAAATTTTTCGGCAGACGCATATCCGATGATACTGTAAAGACAGCGGCGGCTGTTCTGCTGATGTATGTTACGATATTCCTGACCGGAGCAGTCATGATAAGCAGTATAGAGAATGTTCCTATACGTTCATGCTTATTTGAGACTTCCTCGGCGATAGCTACGGTAGGACTTTCACTCGGTCTTACTCCGACGCTCGGAACAGTATCGCACATACTTCTTATTATTATGATGTTCTTAGGACGCGTGGGAGGACTTACGGTTATATATGCCGCATTGTCAAATAATCATGTAAATGTGTCTCGGCTTCCGGAAGAAAAAATAACAGTAGGCTGATGACTTTAAGGAGAAAATTATGAAATCTATATTATTGATAGGACTTGGAAGATTCGGCAGACATATTGCTATGAAACTTAATGAACTTGGTCATGAGGTTCTTGCAGTGGATTGCGTTGAGGAACGTGTTCAGAAGGTTCTTGATTATGTTACAAATGCGCAGATAGGCGATTCAACGAATTATCTTTTTATGCGTTCGCTCGGAGTGCGTAACTTTGATGTATGTATAGTGGCTATCGGCGATGATTTTCAGAGTTCACTTGAAACCACTTCGCTTCTAAGTGAACTCGGCGCGGTAAAAGTAGTATCACGTGCGGCTTCTGATGTGCATGAAAAATTCCTGCTTAAAAACGGCGCGGACGAAGTAATATATCCCGAAAAGCAGCTTGCGGCATGGTCGGCGATACGATACAGTTCAAATCATGTTTTTGATTATATTGACCTCGACGGCGATTATGCAATATTTGAAATATCCGTTCCTGAAAAATGGGTCGGCAGAACAGTAATACAGGTCGATATCCGCAAGAAATACGGAATAAATATTCTTGCAATCATAACAAATGATATACTTGACCCGAATATAACAGCCAATACAATACTTCGTCCGGAAAATAATCTTCTTGTTCTCGGCACGGAGCAGGCAATTCAGAAATGCTTTAAGATTTAGAGCCTGTCAGGATAAAATCAGCGAATAAATCATACAGCATATGCACATAATATCCGTGCAGGGCTGAAAGCCTTAGATTATTCCGCATATCAGCGGAGAAAGGTTATATTATGAGCAAGAACAGAACATCGCATTCTACCGGAAATTATTCAGACAGCAAGTCAAAGGATAACTATTCAGACATCATACAGTCTGATTCCGGTGACAAGCAGACTAAAACATCTCAGACTTACAAAAATTCCGAAGAGCCTTTCAAGGACTGAAAACACGTAAATCAATAAACTTCCTTGTGAGTGCGATACTCATAAAGAAAATTCGCCATATCACTTATGATTTTAAGTCAAAAGTGATATGGCGTTTCTTTTCTATTGACAATATAATGGTTTTGATATATAATTTTAGTAAGAAAAATCGTAATTTATGATAGATAGGTAGTGGTTTCTATAAAAATATTTGGATTACAGCCTTTACGAATTGCAACAGGTTGGAATGTAAAATATAATATGTTCTCCGAATATGACCTTGATAAAGATGGTGCGGAATATTCTGACGAATTATATGAGGATTTATTACAATTAGAAAATAAAAATCTATTGATAGATTTAGGTTGGTATCCCCACGGAGATATAAAAGGTAGTTATAAACTGTATCTTGTTGATAAAACTAATGATTCTCCTTTTGAATTACCTGTTGAAATTTTTAGTTCCAAATCAAAACAAGAAATAATAAATAGGATTGAACATTGGACAAACTATGAGTTCTTTTCAAAATATCTACGATAAAATCCGATTTATGCGAATAAACAAATAATTAAAATAAGTCTGAAAGTAGTTGAAAAACTAATTTTTGGCATTACTTCTATATGTATATTCACCTTTATCTCAGGTGAAATTGCTGTATGTAAACAATCTCTAAGAGTTCATATAGTCGCATATTCCGTTAAACAGGGTAAGAGCGACTTTTTCCTGATATTCTTCAGTATTCAGGAGAGCCGCTTCCTCCGGATTCGACAGGAATCCGCATTCCGCCATAACAGTAGGGTTATTGCTGAAATAACAGAGAAACAGTTCTTTTCCGCAGAGTTTTATTTCACGTTTGTTTTCAGGCTGGAGATTTTCGGAAAAACTTTTCTGTAAAGCCTGTGCAAGAGATTCACTTTTTGAATTTGTTGCAGAATAAAACATCTGTGCGCCGTTGTATACAGGGTCATTGAATTGATTTTGATGTATTGATATACATATGGCATTGTCATATTTATTGAAAAGTTTGAGTCTGTTGTCCATATCGGAACTTTTTTGTGCTGCCATTCCCTCCACGCCCTTGTCATGAATAGACATATCTGTATCGCGCGTGACTTCAACCTGATAGCCGGATATAAGCAGCAGGTCGCGGAGACGCTGTAAAATGCTGAGATTTATTCCTTTTTCGGGTACGCCTTCAACAGATACACAGCCGCCGTCAAATCCGCCATGTCCCGCATCAAGAATAATAACAGGAGTTTCTTCCTGAAACGGAGAACCGGAAACCGGAATCACATCGGATTTTTTCTGGATTACAGAACCGCCTGCAATCACAGCAGCAATACAGCTTATAAATACAGCACCGATAATTATTTTTCGTTTAGCATATTTCATATAAGATACTCCTTGCGGTTTTTTATTAATATATGCTTGGCTGATTAAAAAAATTCTCCGGTATTCTATGAAATACCGAAGAATTTGAATATCTGTTGTTATATATTATCCCATGACGGAGTACCGCCTGTTGAAGAAACAGCATAGTATGAAAGGATTTTTGAGGCATCAGTGGAATCAATTTTCTTGTCAAAATTTACATCAGCGGCAAGACTCTGGTGGTTGTCAAGACCTGATGTCAGACCGGTTGACAGACGAGAATATGCTACTAGAACAGCAGAGGCATCGGAAGCATCAATTTTTCCGTCATTGTCAATATCTCCGAGAGTGTATTCATCAACAGGCTGAGATGCGGCAGTTGTTATAGGTGCTGTAGTTGCTGCCGGAATTTCTGTTGATGTTGTCTGCAAAGTTGCCGGAGGCTCAGAGCTGATTGTTATTGTAACCGGAATGTCAAGATTTCCGGAACAGTGTGCTGTAAGCGTAACAGTTCCTTCTTTATACAGCTTTATGATTGAATTGTCAACGCATTGGGCAATATTATAGTCTGATGATTCAACCCAGTATATCTGCGGAACAACGCCGTCCGGAGAAATAATATTAAGTTTAAATTCGTTTCCGGCATACAGCATGGAACTGTCAGGAACTGCAATAATCGCATGTGTAGGAGATTCAGAAGCGGCAGTTGTGGTAGTTTCCGGTTTGGCAGTTGTAGTTGTGGTGGTTTCCGGTTCTATAGTGGTAGTTCTGGTAGTTGTGGTGGTTTCCGGTTCTGTAGTGGTTTCCGGTTTTGTAGTGGTAGTTCTGGTGGTCGTAGTGGTTTCCGGTTTTGTAGTGGTGGTTGTGGTAGTCGTAGTAGTTGTTGTTGTCGTTGTCGTTTTTGGTTCAGTAACTGTTGTCTGAACAGGTGGATTTGTATTTATACCATTTCCAATAATCAGCGTTTCGGTTGTAGAATTTCCAGCGCGGTCTGTCGCAATAATATCATACGAGCCGTCAACCGGTTTTGCTATCCTTACGCCATTGCAGTTGGAATATGTTTTGCCCATGAACTCAATAGTTCCGATTTCATTCATCGTAATATCGACATATGAAGAAACAGATGTGCTTATATATGGCGCTGTAGTATCTCCGGAACTGCTGTATGACGGTACTTCACGTACATTTATTTCAGCCCTCACCACTGTTCCAGTAGAAGCTGTGGCAGAGAAGATATAAGTACCATTCATTGAAAAAAGCATATCAAATGTATTAATCTGTTTTTGTTCAAAGCCGATTATCTCTGCTGCAATGAATGAATTGTCATCATTCCACATTACGCAGTCAACAGATTTAATATAGCGGTCGGAAGGTGTGGCTACGGTATCATAATTTCCGTTGAAATTCACGGTATCGTATTTTGCGTGTCCGTCAAAGACAGCAACATTTACTCCGTTGGAGTCTTTATCTGTGTGTGTATAACGATATTCAATTGCAGGACCTGCCGCATAAGCATTAAGAGCTGTATAAGATGTTGAATATACAGCAATTGCGCTGCACAGAGCTAAGATTTTTAATTTCCTTGATTTTTTCATACTTCCTCCGGTTTAGAGACATTCCGGCATTTCTTATGCTGATTTGTCTGAATCGTTTATGTGTTTATGTTTTATAGTGCCGTTAAATTCTTCAGGAGTAATGAATGTCGGCACCATTTTATGAAGTTCTGCAACAGCAAGAGCTTCATTATTTTCTGAAGCGGCATCGCGCAGAATCCTGAGACGTTCCGGAAATGTTTCCGCATCTATTTCTATCTGTTTTCCGATAAAAATAAGTTCATTTGAAGTTTTTTCAAGTCCTTCCTCGTTCATGAGCAGTTCTTCCTTGATTTTTTCGCCGGGGCGCAGACCTGTGAAAACTATAGGAACTTCCGTATATGGTTCTTTGCCGTACATATGTATAAGATTTTCAGCAAGAGTAACGATTTTAACGGGTTTTCCCATATCGAGAACGAATATTTCTCCGCCGTGTGCGATAGCAGCTGCTTCCATAACAAGGCTTACGGCTTCGGGAATTGTCATAAAATACCGGATAATATTCGGGTCAGTAACGGTAACAGGTTTTCCCTGTTCAATCTGACGCTTGAAAAGCGGAATTACAGAACCGTTTGAACCTAACACATTGCCGAAACGTGTTGTTACAAATTCTGTTCTTCCGTCATTCTGCTGTGCAAGATATTGTACTATCATTTCGCAGCATCTTTTTGAAGCTCCCATGACATTTGTCGGATTGACAGCCTTATCAGTGGAAATCATTACAAATTTTTCAGTCTGATGGAACTGCGCGAGAGATGCGGTATTGAATGTTCCGATTATATTATTTTTGATAGCTTCCATAGGTGATACTTCCATAAGCGGAACGTGCTTATGTGCAGCAGCATGAAAAACTACCTGAGGTTTGTATTTTTTGAATATCTGGTCCATGCGGAAATAATCGCGGACAGAAGCTATAAGCACGGAAAGATTGAGCGAACTGCCGTATTCCATATTCAGCTCCTGCTGAATATCATAGGCATTATTCTCATATATATCGACTATGATTATGTGTGCCGGATTATATCTGGCAATCTGGCGCACGAGTTCCGAACCTATAGAACCGCCGCCGCCTGTTACCATACACACTTTCCCGCTGATAAAATTCTGTATTTCCCTGTTATCGAATTTTATAGGTGCTCGTCCGAGCAAGTCCTCGACTTTAATATCAGCAATCTGATTAATGAGCGTATTATTGCTGTCAAATATAAGATTTCCGATAAACGGCAGTATCTTTACTTTTATGCCTGTTTCATTGCATATATTAAGAATACGTTTCTTTTCCTCGCCGAGACATGAGGGAATCGCAAATATAATAAGTTCTATTTTCTTTTCTTCTGCGAATTTTGCGATTTCAGGAGTAGAACCGACTATTTCAACTCCTTCAACGAAAGTTCCGATTTTACTGCGGTCATCGTCTATGATACAGACGGGATTATAGTGAGCAGCGGTCTTTCCGTCAGCACACATGGATTCCTGAGAGTTTTTTATTTCCCTTAGAATCATAGCGCAGGCAGTACCGCCGCCGATTATCATAGTGCGCGGATAATCTTTTTCACTTTTCGTTTCTTTTTCTATGCTTATGAATGCTGAACGGAAAAGCCGTCTGAAAATACAGGTTCCGCATATTGTGAATACTATATGCAGAACGACAAACGGAAGGTTCATGGGAGATTTTGTTGATATGAAATCAAAGAAACTTGCGGCGAGTATTCCTACACAGCTGCCGGCAATACAGGACATATAGTCTTTGATTTTTGAATAACGCCAAAGTTTGTCGTATGCGCGCATAGCGTACAATGCGGTGAAGCAGCAGATAGTTCCAGAAACAAGTGGAATTATCATTTCAGTTTCAGAAAGTGAGTATTCCGAAAATGAGAGGATATAATTTGCTATGAGTGCTGCGAACACAGTGATAAAAATATCAGCTGCGGCAAGGAGAATTTTTCTTGTTCCGAATTCGGACAATTTCTTTTTCATCTTATACAACCCCCTGATAATTTTGATTAAAAAACGGATTATATCTAAGTTCATTATATCACCAAACTACTGTAATGTCAAGGGAAAAGTCATAACTGTCAAAAAGTACATTATATTGAAAATATTGAAAAAACAGATTATGTTAAGATAATGACAGTAAATAAAGCTGTTGACATTATATAAATATTCTGATATAATAAATATAGAAATTTGTTATATAA
>CAMWRC010000035.1 GCA_947176565.1 uncultured Ruminococcus sp. | reverse complement strand
GATTTTATTGATTCGGAAACAGGTAAAAAAATCGGAGAGAACAGTAATTTAGTAAATATTATAATTGATATTGAAGTTATCTTGCCTGATAATTTAAAGTCGTTTGATATTTCAACAGATGTAGGGGATATTGATATAAGCGGATTTTCAGGAAGTTTCGATATTTCAAGTAATGTGGGTGATATAACTGCAAAAAATCTGACAATAACAGGTAAATCAGATTTCAGTGCAGATGTAGGTGATATTGACTGTGAAATCTCCGAACTTTCCGCAACGGAACTTGACTTGAAATCTAATGTAGGTGATGTTGATTTATTACTTGGGACAATTGAAAAATCTCAGGTTAATATGGAATCAGATGTAGGTAATATCACTCTTGATACTCAAGGTAAAAACTATGAGGAAATATCCTCAAAAAAAGATATTGTAGAGCAGGAAAAGAAAATTATTGTTGAGGGCAAATGTACTATTGAAATGAAAGCAGATGTGGGTGATATAAAAATCAGCAAATAAGGAGTGATTTTTATGGATATTCAGGAAATAAGACGTTATATAGAGATTGGTTCAGGATATATTGAAGTTAACAGAAGTTACTCCGAAAAATACAAGGGACTTTGCAGACGAATATATATCCGTGAAAACAAAATTCAGATTGATTTCTGTACTGCACAGGATATTGAACTCAATGAGGGAGAAACCACTTTTTACTTTGTTTACACAAGTTTTGAAAATGTTATAAAATCGGCTGAATTATTTCTGAAAAAGCCTGTTTCAGAATGGAATAACTATAACCGTACATGGAATGAATGGTATTTTCCGCAGGCTGATAAAAATTATTACGTAAAACTGTTAAAAGATTTGCAAAGTCATATGCTTGATTTTCTGCAAGGTTCCAGCAATTTCTATATCAACAAGCATATGGCAAGGGGGGGACTTTGGGGAATAATAAATCCTGAAAAGAATGTTAAATGGACTTTTGATTTGATTGAACAGATTGGAAAAGCTGACAACAATTTTACAGAATATTAAAGGGGGTCTTTTATGTTTGAATACAATACGGTTGAGGAAGCTCTTGAAGCTCTGCGTAATGGCGAAATTATCCTTGTTACCGATGACGAGGACAGGGAAAATGAGGGCGATATGATTTGCGCTGCACAATTTGCTGATACCGAAAATGTCAATTTCATGGCTGCTCATGCAAAGGGTCTTATCTGTATGCCTATGAGTGCGGAATTGTGCCGTAAACTGAATCTGCCGCAGATGGTTGACTGCAACACGGATAATCACTGCACAGCTTTTACTGTATCAATAGACCATGTTGATACCACTACCGGAATTTCCGCCGAAGAACGCGGATTTACCGCACGAATGGCTGCCGATGACAACGCAAAGCCGGAGGATTTCCGCCGTCCGGGTCATATGTTTCCGCTGACTGCAAAGAAAAACGGCGTGCTGGAGCGTGAGGGTCATACGGAAGCAACAGTTGATTTGATGAGACTTGCAGGACTCAAAGAATGCGGATTGTGCTGTGAGATAATGCGCGATGACGGCACTATGATGCGTTCCGGAGAATTGCAGGAAAAATCGAAAGAATGGGGTATGAAATTCATAACCATTCAGGCACTGAAAGAATACAGAAAAATTCATGAGACATTTGTTGAGCGCGCGGCAGATACGAAGCTGCCTACAAAATACGGCGAATTTAGAGCTGTATGCTTTGTGAACCGGCTTAACGGCGAACATCATGTTGCTCTCGTCAAGGGCGATATCGGAGACGGCGAAAATGTTCTGTGCCGTGTTCATTCGGAATGTCTTACAGGAGATGCTTTTGGCTCGCTGAAATGCGACTGCGGACAGCAGTTTGCTGCGGCTATGGCTCAGATTGAAAAAGAGGGCAGAGGTATTCTGCTCTATATGAGACAGGAAGGACGCGGTATCGGACTTGTAAACAAGCTCCGTGCATATGAACTTCAGGATAACGGCATGGATACACTTGACGCAAATATTGCACTCGGATTTCCGGGCGATATGCGTGAATATTACATCGGCGCGCAGATTCTCCGTGAACTCGGCTGTAAAACGCTTCGTCTGCTCACCAATAATCCTGATAAGGTGTACGGTCTCAGCGGATTCGGGCTTGAAATAAAGGAGCGTGTGCCGATTCAGGTTGACGCTACTGATTATGATTTATTCTATCTCAGGACAAAACGCGACAGAATGGGTCATATTCTGGACTATTAATTATTTGTTTAAGAAAGGATTATTTGAAATGAAAGTTTATGAGGGAAATCTTATTCCAAGAGATGTAAGAATCGGAATTGTCGTTGCAAGATTCAATGAATTTATTACAAGCAAACTCCTCGGCGGAGCTGTTGATACGCTTAAACGTCATGATGTTTCAGAGGATTCTATTGATATTGCATGGGTTCCCGGTGCATTCGAGATACCGCTTATCGCAAAGAAAATGGCAGACAGCGGAAAATATGACGCGATAATCTGTCTCGGCGCAGTTATCCGCGGTTCGACTTCTCATTATGAACTCGTATGCAATGAGACTGCAAAGGGAATAGCACAGATTTCAATTTCAAGTGATATACCGGTTATGTTCGGTGTTATCACTACTGAAAATATCGAGCAGGCAATCGAGCGCGCAGGTTCAAAGGCAGGCAATAAGGGAAGTGAATGCGCTGAGGGTGCTATCGAAATGATAAATCTTATCCGTGAAATAGAGGACTGAATCTGAAAATGGCAAATCTTATATTTGATTATGACGGAACACTTCATCAGTCTATGAAAACATATGCTGCGGCATTCCGTAATACCTGTAAATGGCTTGCTGATAAAGGATTCATGGAACGGAGAGAATTTACAGATGATGATATAAGCTATTGGCTGGGATTCAATTCAACGGATATGTGGAGCAGGTTCCTTCCTGACGCTGAACCATGTATACGTGAAACGGCTCGTATAATGCTCGGAGAAGATATGGCTGAACGCGTAGAGAGAGGAGAGGGTGCACTGTTCCCTCATGCTGAGGAGGTTCTTTCAGAGCTGAAATCTCAGGGTCACAGACTTATATTTTTAAGCAACTGCCGTATAAAGTATATGGAACGTCACCGGAGAATTTTCAGGCTTGACCGTTTCTTTGATTTTTTCTACTGCTGTGAGGAATTTGATTTTATGCCGAAATATCGGATATTCCGGCTGTTCAGCCTGAATCATGACGGGCAGTACATAGTAATCGGCGACCGTTTCCATGATATTGAGACAGCAGAGAAAAACGGATTGAAGTCCATAGGCTGCGGTTACGGCTATGGTACGGCAGGAGAACTTGATGCCGCAGATATTATTGTTAATGATATTTCTGAAATACCGCAGGCTGTGAAAACTCTTATAATTGATACGAGGTGAGTATGAAAAATAAAAAATATACAGCACTGATTGTGGCAGCTGCAATTCCGCTTTCATTATGTTCATGTTCACTGAAAAACTTCGGATATGATTCGTCGGATTCCGGAAGCAGTACAGAAGAAAAAACAAAAGATATTCCGGAAACTGCGGCAGATAAAGTGTCAGATAAAAGTGATGCTGTTGATATGGACAATGTAAACGAAAAAATAGAACAGCTTTTTGATAATCTGAAAGTGAAGAATAACAAGAAAGCTGTTCAGGAAGATATTGACTGGCTGATGCAAAATATCAATCTGGCAGCAGACAGGTCAGCATTGTGCAGCATGGATTACTATACAGACTGGTACAATGAAGACCTTGAAAATGAATATGACAGCGCAGCCGAGATGTTATATGTCATGTCAAGTGCTATGGGATATGCATTTTCAAAAGGTTCTGTTTCGGAGGAATATTCAGAGCTGTTCGAGAATCTTGTCGATGATGATGCTGTTGAATATTTCACGCAGAAAGGGCTTAATCTTGCCCGTATAGAGGGCTATGCGCAAGTTGATTATAATGTATCGGATTCTGAACTTGATGACTATTTCGATATTGCATACGATTCTGAGCTTGACGATGATGAAAAAAATCTGAAAGCGGCGGAGGTATATCTGGAAATCCTTACGAATTACGATTCCGAAACATTTTATGACAATTACAACCGCGACTATGAACCGGAACTCATACTTGAACTTTCAGAGGCGGTAAGAAAAAATCTTGTTCCCATATCTGGTAATCTTATAAATCAGTTCAGCAGGAACAGCTATTCTGAAGATATTTTCAATTCTCCGGAACTTCCGGAAGATTTGTTCGGCACTATCAGAGAATATGCAGAATTTCTTTCGCCGGAAATAAAAACATCTGCTGAAAGGATAAATGATGAAAAGCTGTACGTTATAGCTTCGGGAGATGAATGCTATACTGGTTCTTTCACGATAGATATGCCTTCGGAAAACAGTGCAATGACATATATTTATTCAGACGGTTCGTATTATGATTTCACAACCGCAGTGCATGAATTCGGGCATTTTCATTCATCATTCAGCGATGAGACAAACGCTTATCTTTCCATGCCGAATATCGATCTTGCTGAAATACAGTCGCAGGGAATGGAACTGCTGTTCTTGCAGTTTTATGATGCTATATACGGCAGACAGGCAGATGCTATGAAACTGCTCAGACTCAGCGATATTACTGATGCCGCAGTAACCGGATTTCTGGTAGGCGCATTTGAATATAGCGCACTTCTTCAAGCGGACGAACTTACTCCGGAAGATGTTCTTGAACTGTACAATGATACACTGGGGGATTATGCTGAAAATTATCCGTTCTACTATATGAGTCATATTTTTGAATCTCCGGGATATTATATCAGTTATGGAGTATCTGCTCTTGCCGCGCTTGATATGCTTGATGAATGTATGGAAAATCCCGAAGCTGCTGTAAAGCAGTATGAAAAAATATCAGCAGTTTCGATTAATTCCAGAGACAGCCAGTTCAGATCGGTTCTGAAAGAATGTGGGTTCAGCGATGTTCTCACTGAAAAATACATTGAGCAGACTGCGGAAAATATCCAGAAATTTGCTGATTCCATGAGATAAGAAAATAAAAACAGGAGACGTTCTTAAAAATAGAATATCTCCTGTTTTTTATTTTACGCTGTTGTAGTTACAGTTTCCGGAAATGCTGTTTCAGGCGAATTATTTATTACAGCAGTTTCTGTTGAAGTTGCGATTATAGTTGTTGTTGTGGCTGTAGATGATGTTGTTTTTTCTATTATCATGGCAGGAACAGCCGTGGTATGTGTTGGTGAATCTGTAATACATGGTGAAACTATCTCTGTCTCTGTAATACTTGGTGAAGTTGTATGTATTACTGGTTTGGTAGTATTTGCAGCGGTTGTGCGTATTTCTGATTCCGGAATATCTACGGCAGTTGTGGGTATTGCGATTTCGGGAATATATTCGGCGGTTGTTTGTATCGTTGGTTTTGTAATATTTGTGGCGGTTGTATGTATTACCAGTTTTGTAGTATTCACGGCAGTTGTGTATGTTTCATCAGGCTTCGCGGATACAGCGGAATTTGTAAGCAGTTCAGTTACAGCAGGAACGGATGATTCCGGAATAATTAAGGATTCCGTGACTGAACTCAAAGAATCCTGAGAATTTGTAGTATATATCGCCGCAGATGTCCGGACAGTATTCGAAGAAGATGTCGTTTCAGCAGGAACAGAAGATACTTGTATATCAGAAGCTACCGGCGTATTTTCAGAATTATGAGTATTATAATACTCGGTTATATCGTATTGTTTATGAGGGTCGGGTTTGACTTCACTGAGAATCCTGCTGTTGTAAATCATGAAAGCTGCTTTTGCTGCTGCTGCGATTCCGGTAAAATAAGATACAGTTCTGATAATCCGAAACCGCCGTCTTTTTTTGCGGCAATATATTCATCGCGCCGTTTCAGAACATTTTTTGCTATTTCTTCATAGCTTTTCATATTCAAAACCGCTCTCCTCCAGAATTATCCGCAATGATTTCTTAGCCCTGTACAGCAGATTATTTATCTGTTTTTTATTTTTTTTCATAATGACAGCAGTCTCATCGATTGTAAAATCCTCGAAATATGTAAGAACAAGTACCTGTCTGTACTCCACTGATAATTTTTTTAAGGTAGTATGGACGTTTTTTTCGTTCCTGATGTATATATCCGAGTTCAATATCTGTATCGTCCATAAGTCCGGTGTACTCTTCAACAGAAGTTTCGGAGATTCTGCGTTCTTTTCTCATTCCGTCAACTGTGATATTTCGGGCAATTGTATAAAGCCATGTTCTGAAGCTGCTTTTTCCGCGAAATACCGGATTTTTCACAGCAATCCTGAAAAAAGCCTCCTCCATATATTCTTCGGCAAGGCTTGGATTTCCGGTAATACTGTTGAGATATAGGAGAAGTCCGTCTTTGTAGTCTCTAATTATCTCAACCAGACTGCTGTCATCGCCGGTGATATAGCGATTATAGCTGCGTTCGCCATTATCCACGGACTTCCCCTCATTATTTACAATATTTTAGTTTTCGGATATTTTTGTTGTTTCCGGTATTTCAGTTTCAGCGTTTCCATTTTCTGACTCGTCTGTAATCTGGTCTGTAGTTCCGTTTTCAGAGGAATCAGCTGGTATTCCGGAAGTTTCAGAATATCGGAAAAGTAATTTCAATAATCTGTTTCCTTTGGATTTTTCAGCGAAATAATCATACGAAACACAGATTCCATATCCCGCAAATCCAATCATCAGGATAAAATATGACATCGAATACTGTGATTTTGCCTCTGCAAGAAGATGATACAGCATACCGCCAAGAATAATAAGAGGAAATATAATACTGAGAAAGTTCCTGTTTTTCAGACAGGCGATAAGTCCGGCAAAGCAGGCGGCGAAAATCAGCTGAGCATACAAATCCATATAACTCTTGACGCCGGATTGATGCTTGTCGCATACCCATTCGGCAATTCCGGAGCGTGGTTCATAGTTAGCTCTAACTATGTTGTTCCAGATGCTTTGATACGTTGTTTCGTTCCACTGTGACAGGAATTTCTTGTAGAAAAATTCATTGGTATACTGTTTGTTTTCCATGAAATATTTTACTCTTTCACCGATACGCTTTACGGCTTCCTCGTGTGCGGCATTAGGGTCAAATCCTGCATTTGAATAAAGGTCTACGGTATGATAGGCATTATACCAGCCCGGACCGTTGTATGCTTCGTTGAGTCCAAGCACAAACCATGCAGTATAGGGGATAGGTTCTCCCAAGTCCTCGCCGCTTCTCTTTTCATATGAGGATTTGATGACAGGCATTATAGAAAGTGCAAGTGTGCAGGTGAGAGCAAGATAGATAATATCCTTGATGAATCTTTTCCGCCTGAACATCATGACAAATATAACTCCGGCAACAGCTACGAAAACTATATTATTGTTTGATTTCACGGCAACGGAGACCGCAAGCGATACGGCGGAAAGGATTCCGTATATAAAATTATCTTTCTGAAAGTAGAGAATCATGAAAAGTACA
Organism: uncultured Ruminococcus sp.; assembly: GCA_947176565.1. GTDB lineage: Bacteria > Bacillota > Clostridia > Oscillospirales > Ruminococcaceae > Ruminococcus. The sequence goes on along the minus strand of CAMWRC010000035.1, from coordinate 1,490 downwards.
GCGTATATTGCAAAAGCTATACCGATTATGATTCCGTATGTGAATGTGCAGAAAATAATTGGCTGTGCGGCAAAAAGCATCATGAACGCTGTAATATGCCTTACGCGCTGGTCTTTGAATATGCGGCTGTTTATAAGAATTATACCAACATATGCAGCGGCAAGGAATACAGCATTTATCATTTCAAGATAAAGCACATTATGAGGTTCGCCGAAAAGCATACGGATTCTTATTGCTATTTCAGTAAAGAACACATATCCGAGCTGAAATGAATAATTGCGGAAATATCGACTTTCGGGGTTAAGTACGCCGAAATCATTCCGTGCAAAGGCATTAGCTGCACTTACAACTATTCCGGAATCTTCAGTAGGCATTGAGTGTGAGGAATATACCCATACTGCGCCGAGAGTGATTGTCCACAAAGCAACAAACAGAAGTTCCGTCCAGAGAGGAATTTTTTTAAGAGCCGGCATTATCAGCCAGCATATCACTGCAAACAGCACGAGACATATGAGATTCCATACAAAGCTGTCGCTGTAGAATACGACTATTTCTAATCCATCCCGTATACGGTAAAGGAATGTATCCTTAGCCTGTTCAAGGCTGACAATTTCCATACCGGTTGTTTGAAGCATACTTGTCATAGTGAGGATTCCCATGAATATCAGCATGATGACAGCAATGAAAATTCTCGCAAATGACATGAATTTGTTGTCCGGAAAAATTTCCGGCGGTGTTTTCCTGTTTTTTTCTGACATAGTGATTTTCCTTTCAGTTAATTATATAATAAACAAATTATATCACTTGAAAACGTTTTTGTCAATATTTTGCACCACGCAAACACGGAAATGAGAGGTAAAAATCATCACTCAAAATTACATCTGCACAAATCTGCTGAATTACTGTAAACATTTCCAAGAACTACCCGTTCATTAACTGACATCACAAAATCCTTGATACCCATGTAATCAGGCTGATCGGGCAGATCGGTGTTTTCTTTGGCGTACTCCAATCTTGTTTTGTAATCCTCAACCAACTCGAAAAATTCCTCTGTAGGCTGTCTGTTGGAATCGAGAAACTTCCCGTTGCGAATATCCATAAGCATATCATGCTCTGCTTCACGATATGTTATAATTTCGCCCTTTTCCAGAATATCAATACACATAAGATATAGTCTGACAAGGTGCATCATGTGCTTACCGAGCTTGTTATGGCTGATTGCATTCTGATTCCGTTTGCCGACCTTGCTGTAATCCCTCACAATATCGGACATTCTGTTCCACATCTCCTTGTAATCACGGAGAGGATAGTGATGCAGAGAAATGTCCATGAAAATCTCCTTATCCAGACCGTTACCGACTGCATCGTCAATGTACAGTTTAATCGCATCTTCAGGATATCTGAAATACATCTCCGAAAAGCTAAGAGATGCATTTCTAGAGCGTGTTCACATTAAAAAATAGCATCAAAAATCATAGCTAATTGAACAA
>CAMWRC010000034.1 GCA_947176565.1 uncultured Ruminococcus sp. | reverse complement strand
GACCTGCACTCATCTGTAAGAAAAAGAGGAGATTTGCAGATAATCACTATATCTGCATCATGGATTCATAACCGCTTTGCCCTCGAAAATGAAAATATCTCAGCTCAGATGCTCGAAACAGTAAAAAACTGTATATTCAATCCGTATGCAGAAAATAACGCTTTCAACGCCGAGGCTTTCAGAATAAACCTCAAGGAAATCCTTGACAGCATCAGCGCGGAACTAAATGATAAACGTTCCTACGCCATAAACCGCACATCAAGACTCGCATATAAGGGCGAACCGGCTGAACTTTCAAGTCATGGAACACTTGAAACCGCCGGAGCTGTAACCCCTGAATCCGCTTTTGCTGCATATAAAAAACTTATGCAGACTGCTCAGGTTGAAATATTTTATGTTTCACCGGAAAACGATGATTCCGTCGCTGACGTTTTCGCTGTAAACTTTGCAGGAATCAGACGACAGCCTGTATCATTCCCGTTCTGCTCGGTAAGTCCTCTTAAACCTGCTCCGGAACTGCTCACAGAGGAACTTGATGTCGGTCAGGCAAAAATCGCTTTTTCACTCAAAAGCACCAGCACCGATTACGACGCACTTTATCTCATGTCAATTATTCTCGGCGGTACTCCAGTATCAAAGCTTTTCGTGAATGTCCGCGAAAAACTCAGTCTGTGCTACTACTGTTCGTGCAGATATAATCAAGCAAAAAACAGCTTCATCATCGACTGCGGAGTCGAAAAGGAAAATATTCCTGCCGCAACTCAGGAAATATTCAATCAGCTCAATGAAATAAAAAACGGAAATATTTCAGATGACGAAATCAGAAGCGCATTTCTTGCACTCGAAAACGGATATACAGCTGTCGGCGATACACCGGCTTCATATGCATCGTGGTATTTTGAACGCTTCTGCGACGGCGACTATATCACTCCACTTGAACAATATGAACGTATATGCAATGTTTCAAAAGAACGCATTATTCAGGCTGCACAGACTGTCTTTCATGATTGTACTTTCCATATGCTCAACAAGGAGGCGGAATGATGAACAAAAAAGAAATTCTTACCTGCAAAAGCACGGGAACATCATGCGTACACATAAAGCATTCCAGCGGTCTTGATATTTATATCAGCGAAATGAAAGGTTTCAGTTCCGTATATGCTATGTTCGGAACTAAATACGGCTCTGTGAATACGATTTTCAAAACCGCTGCCGATACGGAATATACTTCCGTCCCGAACGGAATCGCGCATTTCCTTGAGCATAAGCTCTTTGAAAACGAGGACTGCGGAGTATTTGAATTATATGCCGCAACCGGAGCTTCATGCAATGCATTCACCTCATTTGACAGAACCTGCTATCTGTTTTCATGTACGAAGAATTATACAGAAAATCTCCGTATACTCCTTGATTTTGTTCAGAAACCATATTTCACAAAAGAAAACGTAGAAAAAGAACAGGGAATAATAGGTCAGGAAATCTGCATGACAAACGATAACCCGCAATGGCGCGTTCTCTTCAATATGCTGAAATGTATGTATCACAATCACCCCGTAAAGATTGATATTGCCGGAACTCAGGAGAGTATCGCACAGATTGATGCAGAACTTCTGTACAAATGCTATTATACATTCTATAATCTTAATAATATGGTTCTTTCAGTCGCCGGAAATGTTGATGCCGATGAAGTTCTTGCAATATGCGATGAACTCCTTAAACCATGCACGGACAAGGGTCTTGAAACCATTTTCCCGGACGAGCCGGAAAATATTGTACAGCCGGAAATACGTGAAAAACAACCAATAGGTATGTCTATATTCCAGCTCGGGTATAAATGCGTTCCTGCCGCCGGAAATCTTCTTGCAAAAAATATGACCGCCTCGATTGCCGCCGGAATAATCACTGATACCGCTTCAGAAATGTACAACAAGCTTTTGGCAGACGGAATCATAAACGGAAGCTTTGCCTGCGATGTATTCTGCGGAGATGGATATTTCTCAGTAATATTTGACGGAGAATCAGAATATCCCGACATTGTGAAAAAAGCATTGACTGATGAAATAGAACGAATCTGCCGCGAGGGAATTGATGAAAATGTTTTCAGCAGACTGAAAAAATCTTTCTATGGAGACCTTATACGTCAATTCAATAACGTCAATGCTGTAGGAAGCATCATGCTCAATGCTCACATGGCGGGTTCAGCTCCTTTTGACGCTGTTGATATAATATCTTCTCTCAGCTCCGGCGATGTGCTTGACTTCATCAGAAATGAACTCCGTCCCGACCGCCTTGTACTTTCAGTTATTGAAAGGAGCAGCAGCCAGTGAACGGAACAGAAATAAACAGCACAGAAATGATAAAAGATATTTATGAAATACAGTTTCCGGAACTGGGCTGGAAAATTCATATCGACCCTACAGCATTTACAATCGCCGGTATTGATATACAATGGTATGCCCTGATTATTATATCCGGACTTCTTCTTGCAATGCTCTATTGCTTTCCGCGTATGAAGAAATTCGGCGTTGATTCCGATAAAGCTATAGATGCCGTAATCGGCGGCGTAATCGGCGGCATAATCGGCGCAAGAGTTTATTATGTTCTCATGAATCTTTCAGATTACAAAAAAGATACTTTTTCCGCAAGTCTCATCGCCGCGATAAATATCCGCAGCGGCGGACTTGCTATCTACGGCGGAATTATCGGCGCGGTAATAGTAGGTCTGACAATATGCGGAATTAAAAAAATAAAGATTCTTCCGATGCTTGACATCAGCGTTATCGGATTCCTTATAGGGCAGGGAATCGGACGCTGGGGAAACTTCGTCAATCAGGAAGCTTTCGGCACAAATACAGATTTTGTCCTCGGAATGACCGGCGGAAGAATACAGCGTACTATCAGCAGCGGTATGCAGGCAGGCGGAAGTATGTTTGAAAACGGTCTAAATATGGTATGGGAACAGCCTGTTCACCCATGCTTTCTCTATGAATCAGTGTGGTGTCTGCTTGGGTTCGTGATTCTTGCCATATTTGCAAAGCACAGAAAATACGATGGTCAGCTGCTTCTCATGTATATGACATGGTACGGAGCTGAAAGAGCCGTCGTTGAGGGTCTGCGGACGGACAGCCTTATGATTGGAAGCATACGCGTATCTCAGGCGGTTTCGATAATTATACTTGCTGCATCTGTCATACTCCAGATAATAATGGGATTCAAGGTAAAACGCGACCCCGAAAGTTGCGTCCTTTACTGCAATACTCCGGAAGCCGTGGCTATGCTTGAAGAAGCACGCCGCCGGAAAATTGGAATTGAGGACGACAACGAAGTAATTGAACATATAATTTCAGATGATGATGAACCAAATGCCGCAGTTCATGAAACCGCGGCTGAAAATAAGGAGGATTTATAAAATGGCTCAGATTATTGACGGAAAAGCTGTTTCGGTAGCAGTAAAAGAAGAGGTTGCCGCTGAAGCTGCTAAACTTAAAGAAGAAAACGGTCTTAAAGTAGGACTTGCTGTTGTTATCGTAGGAAACGATTCCGCATCGCGCGTCTATGTGAACAACAAGAAAAAAGCCTGCGAAACTGTAGGATTCCAGTCATATGAATACGCTCTCGACGAAAATACTACTCAGGAACAGCTTCTTGACCTTGTAAATGTTCTCAACCGCGATGACAGAGTAAATGGTATTCTTGTACAGCTTCCGCTTCCTGCACATATAGATGAAAAGGCTGTTATAAATGCCATTTCTCCCGATAAGGACGTTGATGCTTTCCACCCTGTAAATGTCGGAAAAATCATGATTGGCGAATATGCTTTCCTGCCCTGCACTCCTGCCGGAGTTATGAGACTTATCGAAAGCACCGGCGTTGATATTACCGGAAAACAGTGCGTTGTTGTGGGACGTTCAAATATCGTGGGCAAACCGCAGTCAATGCTCCTGCTCCAGAAAAACGGAACTGTTACTATCTGCCATTCAAAAACAAAGAATCTCAAGGAAATCTGCCTGACCGCTGATATTCTTGTTGTAGCCATAGGTAAAGCTAAATTCATTACCGGCGATATGATTAAGGAAGGTGCTGTAGTCATCGATGTAGGCATGGACCGCGACGAAAACGGAAAACTCTGCGGCGATGTTGATTTTGAATCCGCTGAAAAGAAAGCAGGTTACATAACTCCTGTTCCCGGCGGCGTAGGTCCTATGACAATTGCTATGCTTATGAAAAATACACTCACAGCTGCCAAACAGCAGAACGGTATCGGCTGATACTGAACAGATTTTTATAAATTATAAAAAGAGATGTCATTATTCACAGGACATCTCTTTTTTGTATTTTATATCTGCAATTTTTCACATTGATTCATATTCTTTCACATTCATTCACATTTCTTTCAGACAGGTGAAAATTATAACACAGAATCTTTCACATACTTTTACAATTACTGCAAATTAATGTCACAAACCGGAAGTATACTAATATCATCAAAGGAAAACAAATAATTCTGAATCTTGAATATAAAAAAGGAATCGTGATTACTATGAATGAATATAATTTCAATATTGAGGAAATAGAAGAATCAGAAAAATCAGGCAGCATGAACAGCATGGTTTTATATAAACCTGAGAAGCCAAAGAAACATATCGCACTGAAAATCACAGCAGCTCTTATGTCAATGGCTGTTATCTCGGCAAGTTCTATCGCTGTATACCGGAATGTTGCAGAATCTCCGGTTCAGATGTCAGCAGTATCAGATGAATCAGATAAGGAAAGTTCCCCGTCATCAATTGAAGCTGAAAATATGGGACTGATAAATACTGATTCCGCAGATAATAAAGTTCTCAGTACGGAAGAAGTAGTCGAAAAGGTTCTCCCGTCAGTGGTCGGTATCGAATCACAGTTTACAGTAACATATCAGAACAACGGCGGTTATTTCTTCGGCGGATTTAACAACAATATGCCCTCAGAAGAAACATCTGTGGGAACAGGTACAGGTGTAGTAATCACCGAAAACGGATATATCGTCACTAATGCTCATGTTATCTATGATTCACAGTACGGTGCTGGAGCAGCTGACAGTGTAGCTGTGCTTCTCAACGACAATAACAGGTATGATGCGGAAATCATCGGATATGATACAGACTGTGACCTTGCTGTACTTAAAATAGATGCAAAAGGACTTACTGCCGCTGAATTTGGAAACAGTGATGTTCTTAAACTCGGTGAAGATGTTACGGCTATCGGCAATCCTCTCGGATTCGACCTCATGAATACAGTAACACGCGGCATAGTTTCCGGACTTAACAGAAACATCACTATCAACGAAAAATCAATGAATCTTATCCAGACCGACGCAGCTATAAATTCCGGAAATTCCGGCGGTCCGCTTATCAATAAATATGGTCAGGTAATCGGAATAAATTCCTCAAAGATGTCAAGCTCATATGGTTCGGCATCAGTAGAGGGCATAGGATTTGCAATTCCATCAAATGAAGTTTCACAGATAGTCGACGATATTATGAAATACGGTTATGTTACCGGAAAGCCTCAGCTCGGCATAAGCTGTCAGGACGTAACAGAAACAATTTCAAATATGTACAATATGCCTGTAGGCGTATATATCGTGGAAATCTCTGAAAACAGTGCCGCCGCAAAAGCAGGACTTAAAACCGGCGATATTATCACAGCTATAGGTGATGTGGAAATCATAACTGCCGAGGAACTCAATGCACAGAAAAATCTTCACAAGGCAGGCGAAGAAATAACTATAAAATACGTAAGAAACGGCGAAGAAATGACTGCTTCCGTAAAACTTGACGAGCAGACAAAATGAAATCCTGAATCATAAAATCAAAAGACAACTCATACTCTCCTTTCAGATTATATGTTATAAAGTATTAAACGCTGCGGTTTGTTCCACAGCGTTTAATATTTTTTCATATTCAAAATTTAACTGAAAAGCAGACGGATTCCGATAAGTACAAGAATTATTCCTCCGGCAATCTGAGCTTTTTTTTCATATCTGCTCCCGAAACGGTTTCCGATGATAACTCCGGCAAGGCATACAGCAGAAGTTATTCCTGCAATAATAATCACAGGTATAATTATTGCTGTTCTCTGTGCTGCAAAAATTACTCCAACAGCAAGCGCATCAATACTTGTGGCAACCGCAAGAACAATAAGTTCGCGGAAATCAAATCTGTATTCTAAAAACATTCCGTTTCCGTTATTCCGGAATGTCTCAAAAATCATCTTTCCGCCGATAAATCCTAAAAGAACAAAAGCAATAATATGACTGTAACTGCTTATGAAACTTTCAAACCGGCTTCCGAGGAAATATCCGATAAGCGGCATACCGCCTTGAAATACGCCGAAAAACAGCGCAGTAACAACAGCTCCTCTGCAGTCGATTTTTTTCATGCTCAGACCCTTACATACTGATACGGAAAATGCGTCCATTGCAAGACCAAGAGAAAGCAGAATAATTTCCGATACGCTCATAATCAAAACCCCTTTGAATCTGTCCGGTATCTTTCCACGTAAATAAAAATATCAAACAGGCTCTGTTACAGATTCTGAGTTATTATATGCGTATTTCAGAGCGTATATTCCATTATAAAATCGTCCATGACATATCCGCCGCCTATATCAGTAACAGCTTCGGCAATCCGGACAAATCCTTTTTTTCTGTATACATCAACTGCATGGTCATTGTGCTTGTTCACAGTAAGATATACGCGGTTTTTTCCGGCTTTTTCAGCTTCTTCAAATACTCGTCCGAGCATGAGAGATGCTGTTCCATGTCCGCGCTTATCACTTCGCAGATACAGCTTGCTAAGAAAAAGGCGGTCATCTGTTTCTGGCTTTATTCCAATATATCCGCAGAGTTCGCCGCAGTCACGCACAGCAAGATATTTATATCCCTGCTGTTCTGTCTGTTCAGTCATTGCACGGAAAGACTGAAATTTTTCAACCATATAGTCTATCTGTCCATAACTGATAATTCCAACAAAGCACTCATGCCATATTTCTTCGGCAAGTACTGCGATTTCCTGAAGCTCATCTTTTCCGGAAACTTCCTTTATCTCAACAGACATACTAAAACCTCGGCCTATTCTTCGGGCATTTCCCAGTTATGATATACATTCTGGACATCATCGTTATCCTCAAGATGCTCTAAAAGAAGATTCATCTTCTTGATATGCTCCTCATCAGTGAGAGATGTATATGTTGCCGGAACCATTTCAGATTCCGCGGAAAGTACATTATATCCCTTTGCTGCAAGGCTTTCTCTTACAGAATGAACATCTTCCGGCGCACATTCGATTTCAACAGTTTCTTCATTGATGTCAAAATCATTGCCGCCGCACTCAAACACATCGTCCATTACAGCATCTTCATCAAGATCAGTATTTTCGAGAATAACAATGCCTTTCTTGCTGAACATGAACGATACACAGCCTGATGTTCCGAGATTTCCGCCGAACTTGTCAAAATAATGGCGAATATCACCAGCTGTACGATTCTTGTTGTCGGTAAGACACTCAACAATAACAGCAACACCGTTAGGACCGTAACCCTCGTAAATCATTGTCTCGTAATTATTCTTATCCTCTCCGCCGGCAGCTTTCTTGATAACACGCTCAATATTGTCATTAGGAACATTGTTAGCCTTTGCCTTTGCGATAAGGTCGCGGAGCTTACTATTGTTGTTCGGGTCGGGACCGCCCTCACGTACAACAACTGTGATTTCTCTGCCGATTTTGGTGAAAATTTTGCCTTTTACGGCATCAGTAGCTTCTTTCTTACGTTTTATATTATTCCATTTTGAATGACCTGACATTTTTCAACGCTCCTTATTCTGAATAGATATAATTTTCATCGGAGTCGCGCTTGATTCTTTTAAGCTGCTCCTTTTTATTGTCATAATAATCAAAAAATGCAACAGCAGCAGCTCCGAAAAGGAATCCCACAGCAAAAACTGCACATATTCCGACAGCTGTTTTTCTCGCCTTTTCGGCGATTTCATTTTCAACAAAAATCTCGTCCATGACTGACCTCCTTAATCTGCTGACTGTCCTATATGAACAGTTCCTCTGCAGTATCTTCCATTATAAAATCAAAGAGATATGCTATTCTTTCAGTTTCGCCAAGCAGATACAGATAACCGAAAAGGCACTCTACTGCTGTGGCGCGATGATATTCGGCAGCCTCCGCGTGTTTCGGAATATTATTTCCCGAAGCATTCCTGCCGCGTTTCATAACAGCTGATTCGCTTTCCGTCAGAATTTCTGACAGTCGTCCGTATGCCTCTGACTGAAATTCCGCACATACAAGCTTTATTTTTGTACTGTGCAGTTTAGATGCCGGCATATTGGCATATCTGAGCAGCATATCTCTTACAAGTGTATCATATACACTATCCCCTAAAAACGCAAGGCTCAGGGGACTATACATATTCACCTCGCGCTGTGTGAGAATTTTTTTCATAGTTTAATATACAAAATCGAACTCAAATCCCTCGATATTAACGGTATCGCCTTCTTGAACGCCCATTTCCTCAAGCTTTGCGATAATTCCGCTGTTTATGAGAACTCTCTGGAAATATTGCAGCGACGAATAATCATCAGGGTCAACGGTACGCATTATCGGCTGAAGCCAATGCGCCTCAACATAATATATGCCGTCCTCGGCAAAAATCTCGAATTTTTTGTCAACGCCCAGCATTTCATCAAGCTCTGCCTGCGGAACAGGTTCAGCCTCGTACTCTTTTATCGGCGGAAGCGTATCAAGAACTTCAGTTATTTTATTCACCAGTTCACGCGTACCCTGAGTAGTTGCAGCCGATATACAGAAAAACTCAATACCCTTTTCCTCAATAAAATTCCGGAAATCTGCAATCTGTTCCTCTGTCGCCATATCGGATTTATTTGCGGCAACTATCTGCGGACGTTCTGCAAGCTCCTGATTGAATTTTGCAAGCTCCTCATTGATTATCCGGAAATCGTCTTTCGGATCGCGTCCTTCAATTCCGGAAACGTCCACAACATGAACAATAAGTCTGCACCTGTCTCTTATACAAATATGACGATGCAGACTC
>CAMWRC010000033.1 GCA_947176565.1 uncultured Ruminococcus sp. | reverse complement strand
TCACAGAAGTGCGTACCGTCTGTAGAACCTTCAACCACACCCATAAGATGATATTTCATAGCTGCATCGTAACCTATTGAATTATAATGATTAACCATAAGCGTATTGAGGTCAATGCACGGAATGCTGTATTTTGCGGCAAGCTGTTTGCAGGCATCGCAGTAATTTGAATAGCTGTTCACGAATTTTCCGCCGGAATATGCTTTCATTCCGATAACCGTCGTTACAAGAATCGGAGTTGCACCCTTTTCCTGTGCAGTCTTTATAAATTCCGTCATATACCATTCATACGAACCGGCAGCCGGAGAATTAACATCTCCGCAGGTAGGAGCATAGCGGTCGGCATTTGAAGCTCCGGAATCGTTTATTGCAAACTGTATCATAACATAGTCGCCCTGCTTGAGACTGTCAACGATAGTCTGCCAGCGTCCCTCGTCATAAAATTTCTTTGTGGAACGTCCTGCTATGGAATGATTTGCCACTGTTACATTGTCATTGAAATAGCTTTGCAGATAATATCCCCAGCCCTGCTGCGGAGCATACTGAGCGCGGTAGCTCTGAACTGTTGAATCTCCTGCTATATATACAGCTGGTTTTTCAATTATTTCCGGAGTCTCACTGCTCGGGTCATATGTTTCGGCATACGGCTCATCTGTAAGAGTGAGCGTAATATAATCAAGATTCGGACCTCCCTCTGCAGTTGCGGATACAAGCTGTATTGTATTTGCTCCGGAATTAAGCGGAAGCACGATTCCGAACTCTGTCCATTCAGTCCATACGCCTGTGCCGGTGAAAGACTGCACCCAGTAATCCGTTGTATTGCCGTTCACATAGATTTTCATTCTGCGGTCATTTGCTGAACCGTTGGCGAATCTGATATGAGTCATATAATTTCCCTTTTCGGGAACATTTACGCTGAATGTGATATTGCTGTCAAGTTCATTATCGAGATTAACATATCCGATATTTTCACCGGTAGGCGTTGCCTCTGTTTTTGTAAATCCTGCGTTTACTGTTTCGGTAACACCGTTCACCCATGTCTGGTCAACTGCAAAGTAATGAGGGTCAGCAGTTGTTGTTACGGTTTCCGAAGTTGTAACCGCTGTAGTAGTTACCGGAGGAACATAAACCGGAAGTTCTTCAGCTCCTGCATCAACGCGCTGTATGAAAAGCGCATCAAGCGCAGAAATGCCGTCGCCGTTTCCTGTTACGTCAGCATTTATCATACCCACCGCCGAAAGCTTGTATTTATCCTTGTTTCCGAGATACTGCAATATCAGCGTTGCATCGGCAACTGAAACTTCACCGTCGCAGTTGGCATCGCCGAGCATTATTTCAGCTGCCGGAGGCTGTATTACAGGAGGCTGAGTTACGGAAGGTTCTGTAACTACAGGAAGTTCTGCTGTTTCGATTATCCAGTCCTGACAGTTTGCGCCGTTTACTTCCCACTGCTGAATGTTTGCACCTGCTGTTTTTTCGGCATTGACAACTTCAACAGCCATTTTTCCGCCGGAAACCTTTGTGCGTATCTTATATGAACCGTCCGGATTTTTCGTGAAGCTGAACTGCTGATTTTCCTTGCCGTTAAATGTATAAAGACCGATATTCTTTCCGTTGACTGCTTTATTTCCGGCAACATCAACGGCAATATCATCGCTGAGCGCAGAATATATGAAATAATATCCGTTTCCGGCAGATGAAAGCTTCCAGAGATTATGTTTTGCGGGCTTATCCATGCCCCACTGCTGGATATTCGCGCCGCTTTCTCCTTTTGCGTCGGCAACTTCCATATAAAGACCACTGTTTACATTTTCAAATGTGTAATATGCGGATTCATCGAATACTTCCGGTTCTATGCCGCTGAAATTGACGAGACCGGACATAATTTCCGCAAGTTTCTTTGAACCGAGCATACTCTGATGCAGGTCGTCATTTGAACCGTCCGCCTGAATTGCATAATATGAAGCCATTCCGTCAAATCCGACTGAAAGACCGAAATCCTGCCACGGATTAAAGAGGTCTACAACTTTGACCGATTGTTCCGCACCGATTTTATCAAGTTCTCCGCCGAACCAGCGACCCGAAAGCAGCGGCTTTCTTGATAAATCACTCCGTCTGCCCTGCTGTTTGACGAGTATAACTTCCATACCTTTAGCTTTGGCTTTCTTGACCATATCGGTAACAACAGTGTTATATTCCGAAGCATTTGAATAGTTGGTATCGTTTATACCTATGGAAATAATATATATATCGCCTGATTTTCCATAATATTCAATGGCATCAAACTGACCGCCGTCAACAAATCCCTTTGCATACTGACCGGAAGCCGCCATATTACGAACTTCCCACTGATTACGGTCGATATAGTCTCCGAAGAACTGTCCCCAGCCATGCTGTGCAGTATCGGCGGTATTGTAGTAATTCGCAACAGTTGAATCTCCGCAGAGCCATACAGTAGGTTTCATTTCACCGGTTGTATTGAGCTGTTTTATTTCCACAGCCGAAATCGAATACGGTGTGCCTGAACGTCCGGCAACTGCCTGAATTTCAAGCTTTCCGTCAGTAACCGGTATCTGGATAGTTTCTTCCGCATTATTCCCTGTAAGATTTATCATCTGGAGCATACCTTCCATTTTCACGGAAATACGCGAACAATCTCCTGTAACAACCTTTACTTCATACAGACCTTTCGGAAGGTCAACGCTGAAAACATTTCCTGCTGCTGTATTTCCAGAAGAATCAGGTTTGAACTGAACGGCATCATTGTATGCTCCCGAACCCTTTGCCGCGACATTGGCAACAGATGAAGTATCGGAAAATCCGTATCCTTTGGCGGAATTATATGCATCAGCAGCGGAAACGCCTGTATATCCGGCTGCCGCGCCTGCTCCGCCGAAATCAAATTTCCAGTCAGAAGCCGCAGCATTCACATCAGGCGTGCCGGAAAGATGAAGTCCGGCAATTGCCGTAAGCGAAAGAGCGGCAGATGTCAGTCCGCTTAAAAATTTTTTTAATTTCATAGCTATCGCTCCTGTTAAATTATTAAATTATAAATACATAATTACTTATCTTATTTTATTATATCATATTTGATTTACAAAGTCAATACTTAAAATGTGCACTTTTAAACCTTATTTATGATATTTTGTATTATCTGAACAAAAATAATATGCAGTATAATGCTCCTGTCTGCACATTATAGTGTACACATCACGATTCCCTGAAATTTCACTTGACAAACCGATGGAAATAAGTAATAATATATAGTGTGTGATATGACATCTTTCTGCACGAAAGGATATTTTATGAAAAAATTACTTATCGTACTCGCTGCCGCAATGATGCTGTGCTCATGCGGCACAGAGGAAAATTATTCCGGGATTTCCCACACAGAAGAATCATCAGCAGAAGTTGCCACAAAAACTTCAACAAAAGCTGCAAAAAAATCCGAAACAACAACTACAGCAAAAGCTGCAAAAAAATCTGAAACAAAAACTACAACACAAGATACAACGAAAGCTCTAACTTTTACGAAAAAAAAGACTGATGAAACTGCTGCTATTCCGGTTATTGCAAAAAATAAACCCGAAAAAGAAAAAATTACGTTCAAGCTTCCGGAACTCAGGGAATCAGATAAATCAAAAACTCTGGAAATAAAGGAAATGCCTGCTCCGGATTATAAAAAAGCCGGCTGTATAGATGTTCCATATATTTCTCAGGCGGATTATCCTACGGGCTGCGAACTCGTAAGCGCATCAATGCTTCTTGAATATTACGGATTCAAAGTAAACGCCGGAGAACTTATTGACGGCGGATATGTCAAAACCGCTGAATTCAGAAACGACCCCAAAGATAAAAAACTGTACGGCGGCGACCCGAATTTCACATATATAGGAAATCCAAGAACTTCAAGCGGTTATGGCTGCTACAGCAATACTATCCGCGATATGTTTGAAAAATATCTCGAAGATGAATATTTTGATACATATTATCTGACTGGTACTTCACTCAATGAATTATGTTCGCTCTATATTGATTTCGGTCAGCCTGTCATGATTTGGGCAAGCATATCAATGCAGCCGCTGTATTTTGCGGAAAGTTCAAGCTGGCTCATAGACGGAAGCAGCGAAAAATTCACATGGCTTGCAAACGAACATTGTCTTGTGCTTGTAGGATATGACGAATACTATTATTACATACATGACCCACTCCGCGGTGCTTATACTGCTTACCAGCGTGAACTTGTGGATATGCGTTATTCTGAAATGGGCTGTCAGGCAGTTACAATAATACCATGGTAACAAAAAATAATCCGCAGCTGGTGAATGATTATCCTGATACCCTTCATGATTATATCAGATATGACTTTGTATATTATCTACACAAAATCTGTATAATTTTCATAAAAATTCTACATTGTAATTTTACACAAAATATGTTACAATATTTATAGGACTGTCCGTAAAACAGAATGTTATATGGAACTTAAATCATAATAAATCAGGAGGGTATACGCTATGCAGTGTGAAATCTGTAATGCAGAAATTGAATCCGGTGCGCTTTCATGCAGTCAATGCGGTGCGCCTGTACTTCAGAATGTGGAGGGATTTGAAAATACAGTGAAAATACAGCGTATACTTCATACGCTCATTGTTGAAAATTTCAGCGACAAACAGGTAAACGTCCGCAGTCTCACCGCTCTGCTCAGAGACTATCTCGCTGACTATAAACCCGAACAGCGTCTGCTTATATATGCAATAAATTCAGGAATCCTCCGCAGTATGCTCAGCGAAGGAAACCGTACAATCGCAATTATGCGCGCAAGAACCCGCCTTATCAGCGAATGTTTCGTCTCGGCAGCGGCGGCTGAATTTGTTCTTGCCTGTCTGACATATATGCTTAAATGGGAATTTGAAATACGTCTCACTCCGGCAGCTGAAACCGTACGAACTGTTCCGGAATCTGCTCCTGCCGCTGTCGCCAGCAAAAATAAATCATCATCTGCCCCCGACATCAATGCAAAGATATTCAAACCACTTGACGCTGTAAAATACCGTCTTACAAAACATATTGTCATCAAAGAGGGATATACTCAGATAGAGGGATTCTGTTTCGATAAATATTCTATTATGCGCAGCATAAAACTCCCTTCAACTATGATTGCTCTCGGAGAATATGCCTTTTCAAGCTGTAAGAAGCTCCAGACTATTGAACTTCCGGATTCCGTAAGGATAATCCGTGCCGGCGCGTTCAGTCAATGCTCTGAACTCGTAAGCATTGCCATACCTCATGGAGTTCTTGCAATTGAAGATAATACTTTCATGTGCTGTGAGGCTCTTGCCTCTGTGGTTATTCCGTCAACTGTCAGCAGTATCGGGCTGCAAGCATTTTCAGGCTGCGAAAATCTTAAAGTAATCACACTTCCGGACAGCGTGAAATATATTGACGATTCTGCTTTCCTGTTCTGTCCGGAGCTTACCGTCAAATGCTATGAAAATTCATACGCTCATAAATTCTGCCTCAGTCATGGAATAAAAACGGAAACCGTTACGGCAGGCATGGAAATATAAAATAAATATACAATAGAAGTATAACAGTAAAATATCAGGAAAGGTTTTTTGCAATGATAGAACTTAAAATAGGTCAGACAGTAGATATGGAATTTGGCGGCAAGGCTGTTGTAAAGTCAGCTATCGGCAGCGGCGGTCAGGGTATTGTTTATCTCGTTGAATTTAACGGTACTGAATGGGCACTGAAATGGTATGATGTCGATAAAATCAAGCGTCCAAAGGAATTTCGCGAAAATCTCCGGCGGAATATCGCCGACGGCGCGCCGGACGACAGTTTTCTGTGGCCTAAATATCTGACAAAAGAAGCTCCAGACGGCGGATTTGGCTATCTTATGAACCTCAAACCGTCAGACTTTGACTCCTTTGTGGATATTCTCAATACATACAAGCTGATTATTGACCCTCTTACCGGCAGAGCAGTCAAGGAAACTGTCCGGTTTACCAATCTGTACGCCATGATTACGGCAGTTATAAATATTGTCAATGCTTTCCGTCAGCTTCACAGAGCAGGAAAAAGCTATCAGGATTTGAATGACGGAGGTTTCTTTATAAACGTTGAAACAGGCGATGTCCTCGTCTGCGACTGCGATAATATCGCTCCGGAGGGCAGCAACTTCGGAATCGGCGGAAAACCCGGATATATGGCTCCGGAAATTGTACGCGGAATCTCTAAGCCTGATGTCCAGACCGATAAATATTCACTTGCTGTCGTCCTGTTCAAACTGCTTTTCCGCGGCGACCCGATGGAGGGTGAAAAGGTTGTCAGGGATATATGTCTGACCGAAGCTTCCGAACTGAAACATTACGGTCAGAACGCGCTTTTTGTCTATGACCCTTACGATGCTTCAAACCGTCCCGTCCGCGGAATCCACGATAATGTAATAAAGTTCTGGAAAGTCTATCCGGATTATATAAAAAATGCTTTTATACATTCTTTTACAGTTGGTCTCCAAGACCCGAACAGACGTATTATTGAGAATGAATGGCAGAAACTCTTTCTCCGGCTGCGTTCTGAAATAATAAAATGCGGCTGTGGGCGCACCAACTTTACCTCTACGTTCAGCAAACCTAACAATGTTACTTATCAGTGTCCGAAATGCGGAATGACTTTCGCTACCCTTGCATTCTCAAACAGTGATTTCCGCGTTCCGCTGTATCTTGGCAGGAAATTCTTTGAGTGCGATATTTATTCCGACTGCGAAGATTTCCGCAGCATTGCAGGAGAACTGGTTGAAAATAAACTCAGACCCGGCATACTCGGAATCAAAAACTGCTCACAGAAACGTTGGAAAGTCAAAATGCCGGACGGAATATTCTACGACATAGCTCCTGGAAAGGGCTTTCCGATATGGAAAGGTCTTGAAATAAATTTCGGCGAAGTACAGGCAAAATTTTAGTTTGAAAGGAAGTTGTTTTCTATGAACGATAAATTCAACGCAAAAGTAAATACAACCGGCAGTCTCCATGATTTTGATGATGACGACCCGCTCAGCGCTACCGGAGTTTCCAGAAAAAGCCTCGTTATATTTTTCGTTATTGATACCTCGGCAAGTATGAGAGGTACAAAAATGGGTCAGCTTAATACCGTTATGGAGGAGCTTATCCCTGAAATCCGCAAAGTCGGTGAAGCTGATACAGATGTAAAAGTTGCAGTACTTACATTTTCAACAAATGTAAAGTGGATGTATTCACAGCCGGTTTCCATTGAGGAATTTGAATGGAGCAGACTCGAAGCTTCCGGCGTTACCAGCATGGGAGCTGCTTTTGAGGAACTTTCCGCGCGTATGTCAAGAAACAGCTTTCTCAATTCGCCGTCTCTTTCATTTGCTCCGGTAATATTCCTTATGACTGACGGCTATCCCTCGGACGATTACAAAAAAGGTCTCAAAGAACTCAAATCCAACAGCTGGTATAAATTCGGACTTAAAGCGGCTCTCGGAATCGGCGACGAAGCCAACGACGATATGCTTGCTGAATTTACCGGCTCTCATGATACAGTTGTACACGCATATACAGGCGGTCAGCTCGCACAGATGATTAAAATAGTCGCCGTTACAGCTTCACAGATAGGAAGCAAGAGTATGACGCTTTCAGATGAATCCAGCGGAGAACTGAACGACAATGACGTTTTCGCCTCAAAACAGAAGATGCTCGGTCAGCAGATTCAGGAGCTTGTCTCACAGGACGAATCAGGCGATATTTCTTTCGATACCGGATGGTAATTCAATGTATCAGAAGGAGATTCAAGATATGTACAGTGGTTTCAGCAGTTCCGTTACAGGAGCAAGCCATATCGCACGGAATCTGATATGTCAGGACTGTTCGGCATATTCTATAAATGATGAATATGCCGTCGCCGTAGTTGCGGACGGTCACGGAAGCAAAAAACACTTCCGCAGCGATATAGGCTCGAAAATCGCTGTGGAAAGTACCATTAAAGTTATTGCACGATTCTATAGCGACCCTGCGGAATTTAATAGATATTTTCCGGATAATCACAAAATGGTGCTGCGCAATATCGAAAAACAGATAATTGCAGAATGGAATACAGGCGATATTTCTTTCGATACCGGATGGTAATTCAATGTATCAGAAGGAGATTCAAGATATGTACAGTGGTTTCAGCAGTTCCGTTACAGGAGCAAGCCATATCGCACGGAATCTGATATGTCAGGACTGTTCGGCATATTCTATAAATGATGAATATGCCGTCGCCGTAGTTGCGGACGGTCACGGAAGCAAAAAACACTTCCGCAGCGATATAGGCTCGAAAATCGCTGTGGAAAGTACCATTAAAGTTATTGCACGATTCTATAGCGACCCTGCGGAATTTAATAGATATTTTCCGGATAATCACAAAATGGTGCTGCGCAATATCGAAAAACAGATAATTGCAGAATGGAATACGAGAATTGCTGAGCATTATCATAATAATCCCGTTACAATGCAGGAAAAACAGAATTTTGATAAGGCTGAATTTGAAAGTATTCCCGTTGTTTCATACTACGGAACAACCCTCGTGACGGCAGTAGCAGGAAAAAACTTCGCATTCGGATTTCAGATTGGCGACGGCAGTCTCGTGGGCGTTTTTGAGGACGGCGAAACTTCACTGCTTATTGAATATGATGAGTCAAATCCGGCAAATATCACATCATCTATATGTAATTCAAATGCCCTGACAATGTTTTCGGATTTCTATACAGAAAAAAAACGGCCTCTTGCTCTGTTTGTATCGACAGACGGACTTTACACATCTTTCGGCAGTGATTCGGATTTTCTTGATTATCATGCAATCATTACAAGTCAGATTTCAGAATCCGGAAATTTTGACGCAGTTGTTGTACGGAATCTGAAAAAACGTTCGAATTACGGCACACAGGACGATATTTCACTTTCGTGCGTGTACAATGCCGAACTGATAAAATCAAGACCGGATTCTGTAAAGAAAATCGTTGAGGAATACAGAAAACGGCAGATGTCGGCAATCCGTAACTCGACAGATAAAAATGGACGGTGATAATATGGGTATAAATATTTTTTACAGCATGGTGAAAGAATATGCTGAAAAACTTCTTAATTCAGGCGTAAACGGTGTATATTCCCCCGACGCTGAACTTTCAGCAATTCTTACAAGCTCCCATGACATTATCGCAGGTGTCACGGGAATTACAATCTGCAACGGCACAATTGACAGTGTACCGGCTGAATATATGGCTGTTGTAAC
>CAMWRC010000032.1 GCA_947176565.1 uncultured Ruminococcus sp. | reverse complement strand
GTGTATTTTAATTGTTATCCGATGAACAAACGGAAAATCGGAGACTGGAGGTAAATTATGAAACTCATTTCTGTAGTAGTTCCATGCTACAATGAGGAGGAAGTGCTGCCGATGTTCTATGATGAAATCGTCAAGGTCACCGACAGTATGAAAAAAGAACATGATGATGTTGAATTTGAGTTTCTTTTTATAAACGACGGCTCAAAGGACAGAACACTTGAACTTTTTCACGAACTTGCTGACAGAGATAAACGTGTGAGATATATTTCATTTTCACGCAATTTCGGCAAGGAGGCTGGTATGTATGCCGGTCTTACCAACTGCCGCGGCGATTATGTTGTGGTTATGGACGCCGATTTGCAGCACCCGCCGGCATTTCTCCCGCAGATGTATAACTATATCTGTACCGGTGAATATGACTGCGCAACTACACGCCGTGTAAGCCGCAAGGGCGAATCAAAAGTGCGTTCATGGTTCGCAAGACTTTTCTATAAAATAATGAATAAAATTTCAGATACTGAAATAGTCGACGGCGCACAGGATTTCCGGTTCATGACAAGACAGATGGTAGATGCAATCCTTGATATGACCGAATATAACCGCTTCTCAAAGGGTATTTTCAGCTGGGTGGGATTCAGAGTTAAATATATGCCGTATGAAAATGTCGAACGTCCTGCCGGAACTTCATCATGGTCGTTCTGGGGTCTCTTTAAATACTCCCTCGAAGGTATTATGGCATTCTCTACATTCCCCCTCGCTGTATCAATATTCCTCGGAATATTAAGCATTATTATCGCATTTGTACTCTTTATAGCCGGTATAATCGTATCAGTCGCAACAAATAAATCCGGCTCCGCATTGTATATATCCGCCGCCGTTTTCCTTTCCAGTGCAATGCAGCTCGGATGTATGGGAATATTCGGACAGTATCTCGGCAAAACTTACCGCGAAGTGAAAAAACGTCCGATATATATCGCCGGCGAAACTGATGAGGATTACCGCCGTAAAAAATCAGGTGACAACCGTTGAACAAGCGGACAAGACTTGTAGTATCGTTGCTTTTCATCGTTCTTATCGCCCTTTCCGTCGCAATTACACAGTTTTATGTGAATGTTCCGGAAAATCAGCAGAAAAACAGCGAACAGAACGAAATTGCCAATATCATTTCCACAAATAATTCAGGAATTTCTATTTTCAGCGACAGTTCCGGCAGTCTGGGTCTTTCAGAATCCGGCAGGGTAACTGCCGCCGCTGAATGGACTGAACTGACATTCGCCGGGGACAGCTTCTGCATCGCCGCCAAAAAAATCCGCGGAGATATGCTGTACGGCTGTATCGACTATGAGGGAAATGTCGTAGTTCCGCTTATATACAGCGAAATCAGCCGCACAGTATCAGATAAATATACTCTGTATACCGCTGTATCGGCATCGGACGGAAAATATGTTATCTATAACGAAAATTTTACTCCGGTGTTCCGGAATGTATGGGACAACTGCGAAGTTTCAGACGGAGATTTTATCTTCAATGATACGCATGGCAGATATGTATATTCCGTGTATTCCGACGGTCTCCTCTTTAAACGCGCTGATGTTTCCGGAAATATTCTCGGAAAAAATTACGAGCTGAGTATCATAAGCCGCGTTCTGCTTTCAAAACTTACTCCGGCTATGATTGAAAAAATGCTCAGCAGTGCGGAAAAATATATAAATTACGCCATGACCGGCAATGAGGAAAATATTCAGGATATGACTGAAAATAATATCCGCGATTTTAAAAAGCTTTTCCCCGATTCGGAACAAATAATCTCAAAACAGCTGAAATCAGTTCCGGAAATACATATATATTCCATAAAATCACGAAACGATATGCCATGCTATGAAGTCGCTGTAACAGCTGAAATAGATATAGGCTATACCGACCGTGCCGGTACAAATCATACGTCTAACGGCATCTACCGCAGTGCTGTGCAGTTCTGCGGTAGCTCCGAAAGTACGCTGAAAGCACTTTCAGGAAAATTTGACAACGGCGAAAAATTTATTATTCCCGAAGATGAAACGTATTACGGTGACGGACAGGGATTTCTATGGTAATGCTGACAAGTTATAAACAAATTATAAACAAGTCATAAAAAGGAGTGGTTAATTATGTCAAAAAAAGTAGCAGTAATTATGGGCAGCAACAGCGATTTTCCAGTTGTTAAATCTGCTCTTGCAGAACTTAAAAAATACGGTGTTGAATTTGAATGCCGCGTTATGAGCGCACACCGTACACCCACCGATGCTGCGGATTTCGCATCATCAGCAAAAGACAACGGGTTCGGTGTTATTATCTGTGCCGCCGGTATGGCTGCACATCTTGCCGGAGTCGTTGCAGGTCACACAACACTGCCGGTTATCGGTATTCCTATGAAATCAAAGGCTCTTGAGGGTATGGACGCTCTCCTTGCAACAGTTATGATGCCTCCCGGAGTTCCGGTGGCAACTGTGGGAATAGACAGCGCAAAAAATGCAGCCGTCCTCGCTGTTCAGATGCTCGCAATATCAGACGATGAACTTGCACAGAAGTTAGCTGACGAAAAAGCTAAAATGGCTGAGGGAGTAAAGGAAAAAGACGCTGAACTTCAGGCAGAGATAGCCAATTTATGAACCGATATGATATACTGATATTTGACCTTGACGGCACACTTGTAGATACAAGACCCGGTGTGCTTGCCTGTTTCAAGTATACTTTGAATAAGCTTGGACTTCCGCCTTATCATGACCCGTATAAATTTCTTGGTCCTCCGCTGCAGTATTCATTCAGTACATTGTGCGGTTTGGACGAGAAAGCTACAGAAGAAGCTATACATATATATCGTCAGAAGTATAGGACTGAAGGTATATTCAATGCTGAGCTTTTCAACGGTATTGAGGATATACTCCGTACTCTTAAAGAAAACGGATATACTCTTGCAGTGGCAACTTGCAAAATGGAAAAATTTGCAAAAATCATTCTTGAACATTTTGATATCGCAAAGTATTTTGATTTTATTGGCGGTGCTGATGAAAACAGATATGAAAAATCTCAGGTCATACATCATGTTATGGAAGAACTGGGCAAAACTGATACTTCCCGTGTGCTGATGATTGGCGACCGTGATAACGACGTAAAAGGTGCTGAAGCTCTTGGTATTCCTTGTCTGTATGCTCTCTGGGGTTATGGCTCGACAGAGGAAGCATCAGAAGCAGGAGCATTAACGGTAGTTTATACACCTGATGAATGTTTACGGTTTGTTATGGAAAAATGACCGCACTTTAATTAAATTTGCTGACCTGTTCACAAATATGTGAACTTGTATATATTTCATATGATTCTCAGGAGGAATTTAAAGATGGAAAATATTGTTAAACTCGAACAACTCTACGAAGGCAAGGCTAAAAAAGTCTATGCCACAAATGACCCGAATCTCGTTATCGTTGACTACAAAGACGATGCAACTGCTTTCAACGGCGAAAAAAAAGGCACTATCTCAGGCAAGGGCGTTATCAATAACCAGATGACTAACTATATGTTCAAGATGCTCGAAAAAGAGGGTGTTCCTACTCATCTTGTCGAGGAAATAAGCGAACGCGAAACTATCGTCAAAAAGGTTTCTATCGTCCCCCTTGAGGTTATTATCAGAAATGTCGCTGCCGGCAGCTTCTCAAAGAGAATGGGCGTTGAAGAAGGTACTAAACTCCTTACTCCAATTCTTGAATTCAGCTACAAGAACGACGACCTCGGCGACCCGTTCATAAACGATTACTATGCTCTTGCTCTCGGTCTTGCTACAAAAGAGGAAATTGATACAATTTCAAAATACGCTTTCAAGGTAAATGAGTTCATGGTCAATTTCTTCAAGAGTCTTAATATCGACCTCATCGACTTCAAGATTGAGTTCGGCAGAACTGCTGACGGTACTATCATACTTGCCGATGAAATCTCCCCTGATACCTGCCGCTTCTGGGATTCCACAACTCATGAAAAACTTGACAAGGACCGCTTCCGCCGTGATATGGGCGGCGTTGAAGAAGCTTATCAGGAAATCATGAAGAGACTCAGAGGTGAATAATTAATGGGCGGATTTTTTGGTGCAGCTACTAAAAATGACTGTATAACAGATGTATTTTTCGGTACGGATTACCACTCCCATCTCGGTACAAGACGCGGCGGTATGACCGCTTATAACGATGAAAAAGGATTCCAGAGAAGTATTCACAGCATTGAAAATTCTCCGTTCAGAACAAAATTCGAGGACGATGTCGTGAATATGCGCGGAAATCTGTGTATCGGCTGTATCAGCGATACCGACCCGCAGCCTATTATGGTTCGCTCAAAATTCGGACTCTATGCTATCTGCTCTGTGGGAATTATCCGCAATTCAGAGACTCTCGTTGAGGAACTTCTGCAAAACGGCTGCGCAAACTTCGAAACTATGAGCAGCGGCGGTATAAATTCCGGCGACCTTATCGGCGCGCTTATCGCTCAGAAAGATAATTTTGTCGACGGTATCCAATACGCACAAAGCAAAATCGAGGGTACAATGTCCCTTATAATACTTACAAAAAACAGCATTATCGCCGCCCGCGACAAGTACGGCAGACTTCCTATAATCATAGGAAAAAGATGGGACGGCTTCTGCCTTTCATCAGAATCTTTCGCTTTTCAGAAAATGGGATTTGATACATATAAAGAACTTTCCGCCGGTGAAATAGTCAAAATTACCAGCAGCGGCGTTGAAATCCTTGCCGATGGCGACCCGTCGCAGATGAAAATATGTACATTCCTGTGGACTTATTACGGCTATCCGACTGCATGCTATGAGGGTATAAATGTCGAAGTCATGCGCACAAGAAACGGTGAAATCATGGCTGAAAATGATATGAAATCCGGTAAGCTCCCCGACGTAGATTACGTCTGCGGTGTTCCCGATTCCGGTACTCCCCACGCTATCGGTTATGCGAACAGAAGCGGTATTCCTTTTGCACGCCCTTTCATAAAGTATACTCCTACATGGCCAAGAAGCTTTATGCCTACAAATCAGAGTATGCGTAATAGAGTCGCTAAAATGAAGCTTATTCCGGTTCACGAGCTTATCGAGGGAAAAAAACTTCTCTTTGTCGATGACAGTATCGTCCGCGGTACTCAGATGCGCGAAACGGTTGAGTTCCTGTACGCTAACGGTGCAAAGGAAGTTCATATGCGTTCTGCCTGCCCTCCTATAATGTACGGCTGCAAATATCTTAACTTCTCACGCAGCCATTCCGAACTTGAACTTATCGCACGTCAGATAATCGATGAATTCGAGGGCGATGAGGGCGTGAAATATCTCGCTGAATACAGTGATTCCAGTACCGAAAGAGGCAGAAAACTGCGTGACGAAATATGCCGCAGACTGAAACTTACTTCTCTTGAATTTCAGTCGCTCCCCGGAAAAGTAAAGGCTGTCGGTCTGCCGGAATGCAATCTCTGCACTTACTGCTGGAGCGGACGGGAATAAAATCTGTTCACAGTCTCTATATCAGTATAAAATAATAAATAATAAGGGGTAAAATTGCTATGAATAACAGTTTTTCCGAAAGCTATAAAAAAGCCGGCGTTGATGTTACTGCCGGTTATAAATCAGTCGAGCTTATGAAAAAACATATCGCTAAAACTATGACTTCCGGCTGTATTTCCGGAATCGGCGGATTCGGCGGTCTTTTTGAACTCGATATAACAGGTATTTCCAAGCCCGTCCTCGTTTCAGGTACTGACGGCGTAGGTACTAAAATCAAAATCGCTTTTATCATGGATAAGCATGATACTGTCGGTATCGACTGCGTTGCAATGTGCGTGAACGATATTATCTGCTGCGGTGCAAAGCCTCAGTTCTTCCTCGACTATATCGCCTGCGGAAAAAATATTCCGGAAAAAATAGCCGAGATAGTTTCAGGTGTCGCAGAGGGCTGCGTTCAGGCAGAATGCGCTCTCGTCGGCGGCGAAACTGCTGAACACCCAGGTCTTATGCCCGAAGATGAATACGACCTCGCCGGTTTTTCCGTCGGAGTTGTTGATAAGGACAAGATTCTCAAACCAGATACTCAGAAAGCCGGCGATATATTAATCGCTATAAAATCAAGCGGTGTGCATTCAAACGGATTTTCTCTCGTAAGACGAGTATTCGATGTAAATGAACAGAAACTTTCCATGTACTTCAATGACCTCGGAGCAACTCTGGGCGAAACTCTCCTCACACCTACAAGAATATATGTCAAAGCTATTATGAACCTCATCAATACCGTGAATGTGAAGTCAATCTCACATATCACCGGCGGCGGATTCTATGAGAATATACCGCGCGCACTTCCTAAAAACCTTTCAGCTAAAATCGAACGTAATGCCGTTCAGGTTCTTCCCATATTCGACCTCATCGCAAGAAGCGGAAATATTCCGGAACGTGATATGTTCAATACTTTCAATATGGGCGTTGGTATGGTTGTATGCGTTGACAAAAATGATGCAGACAATGCTGTTGCCGCTATAAAAGCTGCCGGCGAAGATGCCTATATCCTCGGCGAACTCGTTGAATCAGAAGACGGTGTTATTATTTGCTGAACATAATTAATATATCAGGCGGCATTATCGTGCTGCTTGGTATACTGCTTATTGCTGTGGGCATACGTCAGGGAAAAAAACGCATTTCAGATGAGGAAAATTTCATTCCGGCAGAAGCTGAGATTATTGATATGCAGTCCAGAATTGCAATAGTAACTGTAAATCATATTCCGATTATAGCCAAAGAGTACAGACCGGTAATCCGTTTTATAACCTATCATGGACAGGAAATTCATGCTGTTATGCCGTATTCATTGAAAATTTCCGATGAATGCAGGGAGCTTTTTCAGATGTATGAATCCCATACGGCTGTAACTATAAGATATAATCCGAAAAAACCTGACGAAATTTACTATCACTCGAAAAAAGGTTTCCGTATAAGGGAAGTTATGTATAAGATTCTTGCGGCGGCTGTACTGATATTTCTCGGTTCATTTATGATTTGGGGCAGTATGCTTGTGTAATTGATCACAGAAAATCATCGATTAAACCGGTGTATAAATTACTTGTAAATCAAACTCATGATGATATTTTTCCGGAGGTCTAAAAAAACACACAAATGATTATTTATGACCTGATTCAACAAGTCTCTATAGATGATGTGCTTAATTTAATAAAATTTTATTACGGAACTAAGCATATAAAAGAAATCAAAGATTTTTTAATTAATCTAAAAAATACGAAACTGAAAGTATGCACATCGGTTTTAACAATCACGATTAATGCGTATAGAGAAGTTGACGATGAAATAGAGTATCTTGATACATTTGACGAAAATGATTCAGATGTTATCTATGATGTAATCGCTTATGATAACGATTCCGATGAACCATATTCAATAGAAGCATCTAAAACTGAAGAGTTTCTGAATTATAAAATTTCAACCGAAACAGAGAA
Organism: uncultured Ruminococcus sp.; assembly: GCA_947176565.1. GTDB lineage: Bacteria > Bacillota > Clostridia > Oscillospirales > Ruminococcaceae > Ruminococcus. Next base: position 1,790 of record CAMWRC010000032.1, on the reverse strand, counting down.
AAAATATTCAGAAACAGCAATATTAGCGCATTGTTTATGGGATATAACAGCTTTTTTATTTAATTAACAGCACAGCAATTATCTATAACTTCAACAGACCTTCTTGGAAATCGATATTTCGGAAATTTCCGAGAAGGTCTAATACAATCAACACATACAGTTTCCGGAATAAAAAATAGTTCAGGAGAAAAAATGAAAGTCGAAAAAATTGATTATATATGGGCTGTCCTCTCCTTTATTATCGTGGGTATATCGTTCCATATGGGCTATCTTCTGTATGGTCTGCTCATAATCTATGCTCTCATGACTGCCCTCTTTATCTATCATATATTTACAGTGAAAAAACGGCTTTCCGGAACTTCTGCGGCATACGGAACTGTTACGGAATACCGCCAGAAAAAAGAACGCCGTACTTATTATTATCCCGTCGTGGAATACGAAACAGAAGACGGCAGAAATATAAGTTCCATGTATCTCTATCCCGACAAGGAAATGAAGTACGAAATCGGCGATGAGGAGATGATATGCTATGACCCTGATGACCCGATATTTTTTTATTTTGCAAACCGCGAAAGCGAGCTGACGGAAAATTATTACAGATATATCATTTTCGGCAGCGTTTTCGCAGCAATCGTGGTTATACTTATATTTGCGCTGAAGTGAAAAGGAGAATCTTAAATGAAAAATATAGTAGTGCTGGTTTCAGGAGGCGGAACTAATCTTCAGGCTCTTATCGATTCAGAAAAATCCGGCGGAATCATAAACGGTAGAATTACCTGCGTCATATCCTCAAATCCGTCAGCATATGCACTCGAAAGAGCAAAAAATAACGGAATCCCCACAAGAATTATCCCTCGCAAAAATTATCCAGACAGCAAATCTTACAGCGTAGCAGTTCTTGACGCTCTTGATGAAGAAAAGGCGGATTTGGTCGTACTTGCCGGATTTATGACGATTCTCGACCAGTGCATCACAAGTAAATATGCTTACAAAATTATAAACGTTCACCCTGCTCTTATTCCGTCATTCTGCGGCGAAGGATTCTACGGACTCAAAGTTCATAAGGCTGTACTTGACTACGGCGTTAAAATATCTGGAGCTACAATACATTTTGTGAATGAAAAAGCAGATGCAGGTGCAATAATATTACAGGGTGTTGTCAATGTCGAAAAAAATGATACTCCCGAAATTCTACAGCGACGTATTATGGAAAATGTTGAATGGAAATTACTTCCCGAAGCTGTATCGCTTTTCTGTCAGGATAAAATTGAAATTGTTGACGGAAAGGCTTATGTGACAGAATGAAAAAATTATTTTCAGTGCTGATGATTTGTATGTCTGCACTTGTATCGTGCAATAATGCAGAAGTCGTTGAAGATTACGGCAAAATATCTGTATCGGAAAAAAGCTATGACATTGACGGCTGTACGTTTGATTATAAGCTTTATATTGGCTGTGAGAGGAATGACTTTGAGGGAGTTTTAAAAAAAGATAACGAGATTATATGCGAATACAGTGCATCGGGTTATGTGGGAAATTATCCCGAAAAAGTCGTAAATCTTTTTGACGGTGTTTATTATGTAGAAAATCGTGAAGTTGAAAATAGGGAGACTGTGTTCTATATTGCCAAGGACGGAACAATTTACCCTGATTTTACAAATCTGACGCAAGCTGGCGAGCAGATAAGAAAAGAGCAGATTGAATATATCTCCAGTTTTTTACATGATAATATCACGGAGCAGGAAATCGCTGATATATTTGACAAGTGCGGATATGACTCAACTTATATT
>CAMWRC010000031.1 GCA_947176565.1 uncultured Ruminococcus sp. | reverse complement strand
GTTCATGGATTCACAAGGATATTGCATCAGCAACTGAAAAGGCTATAATTCTTGGAAGAGCAGCAGTTGCAAAGGTTCATCTCAATACGCCTCTAACATCAATGGAGAGTCCGGTTGTAAAGCGCGCACTTGTAATCGGCGGCGGAATCGCAGGAATCCAGACTGCGCTCGATATTGCCGAAGCCGGATTTGAAGTTGATATAGTTGAGAAAGAACCGACAATCGGCGGAAAAATGGCTCAGATTGACAAGACGTTCCCGACGCTTGACTGTGCGGCTTGTATACTCACGCCGAAAATGGTTGAAGCGGCACAGAATGAAAAAATCACAATACATTCATTCAGCGAAGTGAGCGATGTCAAGGGATTTGTGGGCAATTTCACAGTTACCATAAAGAAAAAGGCACGTTATGTCGATGAAACAAAGTGTACCGGCTGCGGATTGTGTACGGAAAAATGTCCTATGAAAAAAGTACCAAATGAGTTTAATATGGGACTTGACAACAGGAGAGCTGTATATATTCCGTTTGCGCAGGCAGTTCCGAAAGTTGCGACTATTGACCCGAATTACTGCATGATGCTGAAAAACGGCAAGTGCGGAGTATGTTCTAAAGTATGTTCAGCAGGTGCGATTGACTATAAGCAGACAGACAGCTTTATCGAGCAGAGATACGGCGCAATCGTTGTGGCAACCGGATTCAATCCGATTAAGCTTGATAAGTATGACGAATTTGCATACAGCTATTGTCCTGACGTTGTAACATCTCTTGAGCTTGAGAGACTTATGAATGCGGCAGGACCGAACGGCGGAACACTTCTCAGACCGTCTGACAAGACGCACCCGCACACAATCGTATTTGTACAATGCGTGGGTTCAAGATGCGATGACGGCAAGGGAAAACAGTACTGCTCAAAGATATGCTGTATGTATACCGCAAAGCACGCAATGCTTATTCGCGAAAAATATCCTGATACAGAAGTATATGTATTCTACATAGATGTACGTACTCCGGGCAAGAATTTTGATGAATTTTACCGTCGCGCAGTGGAGCAGTACAATGTACATTACATCAAGGGAATGGTCGGAAAGGTATCTCCGAAAGCAGACGGAAAGATTGATGTTCAGGCATCAGACCTGCTTGCCGGTGAACAGCTTCATATAGATGCTGATATGGTAGTTCTTGCAGCTGCTATTGAACCTGACAAGACTGCACGTCCTCTTGCGACTATGCTCACAACTCAGATGGATACAAATGACTTTTTCACAGAGGCACACCCGAAGCTGCGTCCTGTAGAATCCGCAACAGCAGGTATATTCCTGTCAGGAGCTTGTCAGGGTCCGAAGGATATTCCGGAAACAGTCGCTCAGGCGAGTGCGGCAGCGGCAAAGGCAATCGGACTTCTCTGCAAGAACAGTATTACGTGCAATCCATGTGTTGCTCATTCAGATGAACTCATGTGCAACGGCTGTTCAGCCTGTGAGAAAGTATGTCCTTACGGTGCGATAACGTATCAGGAAAAAGAATTCAGAATGCCTGACAGAACAACAGCTGTACGGCGCGTGGCAAGCGTAAATCCGGCAGTATGTCAGGGCTGCGGAGCTTGTACGGTAGCTTGTCCGTCAGGAGCAATGGATTTGAACGGATTCTCAAATAGTCAGATTATGGCGGAGGTAGACGCAATATGCAAGTAAATGAAAATTTTGAGCCTGTAATAGTCGCATTCTGCTGTAACTGGTGTTCATATGCAGGTGCTGACCTTTCAGGTACTAACAGACTTAATTATCCTGCAAACGTAAAGATTATACGTGTGCCGTGTTCATGCAGGGTCAATCCGATGTTTATACTGCGTGCATTCCAGAGAGGTGCGGACGGCGTAATAATATGTGGCTGTCACCCCGGCGACTGTCACTATACATCAGGAAATTATTTCACAAGAAGAAGAATCACACTTCTGTACAGTATGCTTGATTTCCTCGGAATAGAGCGCAGCAGAACAAGACTTGAATGGGTATCGGCGGCTGAGGGTGCGAAGTTTGCGGCTGTTATGGAGCAGTTCGTGTCTGATGTGAAGAAGCTCGGACCTAACAGAAGATTGGAGGATTTACGATGCAGGAAGCAATGATTAAAAGAGCAGCACAGCTCCTTGCAGACGGCACTGTAAACCGTGTGATGGGCTGGAAAAGGGGAGAATTTGTATACGATACAACCCCTGCTGTATTTACGACTGCCGATGAACTGGAAAAAGAATTTGTGTGCGATGATTTTACTCAGGCGAATTTATCAAAATATCTTGTAAAAGAATCAAGAAAAGAGGGAAAAATCCTTGCTTTTCTCAAACCATGTGATACCTACAGCTTCAATCAGCTTGTCAAGGAACACAGAATTATCCGTGAGAATGTCTATGTAATCGGTATTCCCGGAGGACCTAAGCTTGATATTGAAAAAATCAAGGCAAAGGGAATAACAGGCATACTCAGCGTTGAGAATGAAAATTATACACTTAAAATAGAAACGCTTTACGGTACTGAAACAATGCCGTTCTATGAGGCAGTAAGCGGAAAATGTTCCAGCTGCAAGAGCAGAAAGCACGTTGCATATGATGAACTTATCGGTGAGGACGGCGAAGTTCTTGAACCAAACCGTTTCGATATGGTTGAAAAGCTTGAGAATATGACATCTCAGGAACGCTATGATTTCTGGCGCGGTGAGCTTTCAAAGTGCATACGCTGTAATGCCTGCCGCAATGTATGTCCGGCATGTACCTGTGAAAACTGCGTGTTTGACAATCCGAAGTCGGGTATAGACCAGAAAGCGGCGGCAGACAGCTTTGAAGAGAATATGTTCCATATTATCCGTGCTTTCCATGTTGCCGGAAGATGTACTGACTGCGGCGAATGTTCAAGAGTTTGTCCGCAGAATATTCCGCTTCATCTTCTCAACAGAAAATTCATAAAGGATATAAACGAACTTTACGGCGAATATCAGGCAGGTGCTGATACGACATCAAAAGCTCCTCTTAATGACTACAGAGCTGATGACTGCGAGCCGTCTGTGGTACACGAAAGGGGAGTTGAGTAATGCTTAAAATTTCTGCTGACAGGCTGAACGACCTGTTTAATAGAATCGCTTCGGAGCAGACCCTTTATATTCCTGTTGACCATGAACCGAATACGGCTGAATACCGGAAATATGAGGACGGCATGAAGCTTTCTGAATCGCTGAATACTGTCCGGAGCGCAAAGGATTTCTTTTTTCCGCAGACTGAAAACCTTGCTGAATTTAAGGTAGAGGGCAAGAATATTGAAGTAAAGGATATACGTGAGGAATCCGGCGATTTTGTTGTTTTCGGAGTACGTGCCTGTGATGCGCGGAGTTTCTCAATACTTGACAAGGTTTTTCTCAGCGAACCGGTTGATAGTTTCTATAAGAACCGCCGCGACCACGGAACTATAATAACAATGGCGTGTACGCGTCCTGCTGAAACGTGTTTCTGTACAGCTTTCGGAATTGACCCGACAACTCCGGAGGGCGATGTTGCTGTATTTTCTGACGGTAAGGATTATTTTTTCCTTGACTGTACGGAAAAAGGTAAGAAATTTATTGAATCCGTTTCCGATATGCTGGAGGACGGCGATACTTCAGAACTTGAAGCTGTTCGGGAAAAGACACGCGGAATCATGAAAAAGCTTCCGCTTGCAGGACTTAAAACAGATTCATTCGGCGGAGATAAGCTGAACGAACTTTTCAATTCCCCGAAATGGGCTGAACTTTCAGAATCATGCTTAGGCTGCGGTACGTGTACATTTGTATGTCCTACCTGTCAGTGCTATGATATACGTGATTTCAATACAGGCAACGGAATCAGGCGTTTCCGCTGCTGGGATTCGTGTATGTATTCCGATTTTACAAAAATGGCGCATGGAAATCCCAGAATATCACAGCTTGAACGTTTCCGCCAGAGATTCATGCACAAGCTTGTGTATTTTCCGGCTAATAACGACGGTGAATTTGGCTGTGTAGGCTGCGGAAGATGTCTTTCAAGATGTCCTGTATCCATGAACATCGTCAAGGTAATGAAAACGCTGGAGGTAAAGTGATGAATAATGATACATTAATTCCCCTTATCGGAGTTGTTACCGATATACGTCAGGATACTCCCGATGTAAAGACGTTCCGCGTGAACGCACTGGAGGGCGGCAAAGTTTTCGAGCATATGCCCGGACAGTGCGCAATGCTTTCGATTCCAGGAGTGGGCGAGGGTATGTTTTCTATAACATCTTCGCCTACAAACAAGGAATTTATGGAATTCAGCATAAAGAAGTGCGGCTGTCTTACAACATGGCTTCACGAAATGGAAGTCGGACAGCAGATAACAATTCGCGGACCATACGGCAACTATTTCCCTGTTGAAACCGAACTCAAAGGAAAGGATTTGCTTTTCATAGCCGGCGGAATCGGTCTTGCTCCGCTGCGTTCCGTAATAAATTATGTCCGTGACAACCGCAGCAATTACGGTGAAGTTCAGATAGTATACGGTTCACGTTCAAAAGATGATTTGGTTGACTATCAGGAAATCATCAGCGAATGGCAGGATGACCCGAATATACAGGTAAATCTTACTATTGACAATCCGCAGGAGGGCTGGGACGGTCATGTCGGATTCGTTCCGAATTATGTCAAGGAACTTAATCCGTCAACTAATAAAACAGTTCTTGTATGCGGTCCGCCGATTATGATAAAATTCACTCTTGCCGGACTGAAAGAACTGGGATTTACTGAAACTCAGGTATATACAACTATGGAACTGCGTATGAAATGCGGTGTGGGCAAGTGCGGACGCTGCAATATCGGTCATAAGTATGTGTGCAAGGACGGACCGGTGTTCCGCTTTGACCAGCTTGACGAACTTCCCGATGAGTATTAATAGGAGGTAAATGCAATGGAAAAAATGGTTAATGTTTACCTGTTCGGCAAGAAATACAGTGTGCCGGCAGGTCTTACGATAATGACTGCAATGGAATATGCAGGATATGAACTTGTACGCGGCTGCGGCTGCCGGAACGGTTTCTGCGGAGCGTGTGCAACTATCTACAGAATAAAAGGTCAGCAGCAGCTTAATGCCTGTCTTGCCTGTCAGACGGAAGTACAGGAAGATATGTATGTGGCAACGCTTCCCTTTTTCCCGCTTGTGAAGCAGGTTTACAATATTGAGGAAATAAAGCCCACAGAACAGATAATGATGCAGCTTTATCCTGAAATATACGCCTGCATCGGTTGTAATGCCTGCACAAAGGCGTGTACTCAGGAACTCAATGTTATGCAGTATATTGCATATGCCCAGCGCGGAGAATACGAAAAGTGCGCAGAGGAGAGCTTTGACTGCGTAATGTGCGGAGTATGCTCATCACGCTGTCCTGCCGGTATATCTCACCCGCAGGTTGCAATGCTTGCACGCCGTCTCAACGGTAAATATCTTGCTCCAGAATGCGGACATCTTGCAGACAGAGTAAAGGAGATAAATGACGGCACTTTTGAGGAGCTTATTGAAAATCTTATGCAGAAGCCTCTGGACGAGATAAAAGAGCTTTATAATAACCGTGAAATCGAGAAGTAAGGAGTGGCGGTCATGTATAAAATAGATAAACTTAACGAGCTTGCAGAGATTGTTGCGGCAAAGAGAGCTGAAAATGCTGATTTAGAGCCGAGAAGAATGACAGCCGAGGAGAAAGATACACTCCTTGCAGCGTTTCACCCCGATTATAAGCAGGACGAATTTACAGTGCTTTCAGCAGGTGTGAACAAGGGAAGCAAAGTTCCGTCGCAGCTTGCTGAGCTTTTACAGGGAAAGAGCCGTATAAAGGCAGAAGATGTTGACCTTTCATCACCTGATTACGATACAGATGTTCTGATTATCGGCGGCGGCGGTGCAGGAGCATCAGCGGCAATAGAGGCTGATGAAGCCGGTGTAAAGGCAATGATTGTTACAAAGCTCCGTATCGGCGATGCAAATACAATGATGGCTGAGGGCGGCATTCAGGCAGCAGATAAGCCGAATGATTCGCCGGCAATACACTACATAGATGCTTTCGGCGGCGGACATTTTGCTGCAAAGCCGGAACTTGTAAAGAATCTCGTGACTAAAGCTCCGGCAGCAATACAGTGGCTTAATAATCTGGGCGTTGAATTTGATAAAGAGCCGGACGGAACTATGGTTACAACTCACGGCGGCGGAACATCAAGAAAGCGTATGCACGCAGCAAAGGATTATTCCGGAGCTGAAATAATGCGTACTCTCCGTGATGAAGTGCTTAACAGAGGTATTCCGGTAATTGATTTTACAGCAGCAGTTGAAATCATTCTTGATGAAAACGGAAAGGCAGCCGGAGCAGTTCTCATGAACATGGAGACAAAGGAGCTTCTTGTTGCACGTGCAAAGACTGTTATTATTGCTACAGGCGGAGCAGGCAGACTTCATTATCAGGGATTCCCGACGTCAAACCATTACGGTGCAACTGCTGACGGACTTATTCTCGGCTACAGAGTCGGCGCAGGACTTCTTTATGCTGATACTCTCCAGTATCACCCGACAGGTACAGGTTATCCGGAACAGATATTCGGTGCGCTTGTTACGGAGAAAGTACGTTCTCTCGGTGCAAAGCTCGTAAATATCGACGGCGAAGTATTCATGCACCCGCTGGAAACAAGAGATGTAACAGCTGCTTCAATTATCCGCGAATGCACTGAACGCGGAAAGGGAGTTGAAACATCTCTCGGAAAAGCTGTATGGCTCGATACTCCAATGATAGAATACAAGCACGGAGAGGGTACTATCGAAAAGAGAATACCGGCTATGATGCGTATGTTCGGCAAATACGGCATTGACATCAGAAAAGAACCGATACTTGTATATCCGACGCTTCACTATCAGAATGGCGGACTCAATATCAGTGCTGACTGTTCAACAGATGTAGAAAATCTCTACGCAGCCGGAGAAGTCGCCGGCGGTATTCACGGCAGAAACAGACTTATGGGAAATTCACTTCTTGATGTAATTGTATTCGGACGTGATGCCGGAAAGAACGCTGCTGCAAAATCAAAGGAAACAGCAGTTCCTGAAAAGCTTACACTTGAGCATATTGAGAAGTTCAGCAAGGAACTCGAAGAAACAGGTGTGGCATCAGAAACAGTATCGCCTATGCTTCTTCCGCATTATGCAAGAAAATCAAAGTGAAAAAAACAATATCATAAAAACTGTAATTTTGAATTAATATACAGATTCCAATAAATATAAAATCGGCGGACGCAAGGTATAAAAGCCTGTCCGTCGATTTGTGTGAACAGATATTTTGTTAATTTTTACAAAAAAAGTGAAAAGAGGTAATAATATTTATGGAATTAATTAGTATGGGAGATTTCTCCATTGCAGTAAAGACAGTAACATTTCTTGTGTTCACTGTTTTTCTGATTACAGCAGTCGGCTATCTTTTAGGAAGAATTACCGTGAAAGGTGTTTCACTTGGTACGGCAGGAGTTTTCATCGTTGCGCTTCTTTACGGTTGTTTCTTCTTTGATAATCTCAGCGATAATCTTATGGTCAGCAAAGTTGTTGAGGAAACTAAAGTCAGCATTACATTTGTAAAAGATGCTCTTAAAGTCATTGAAAATATTGGTCTTATCCTCTTTGTAACGTCTGTAGGATTCATTGCAGGTCCTAACTTTTTTGGTAATTTCAAAAAGAATTTCAAATCATATGTTCTTATAGCTCTTGCTGTAATTGTTGCCGGCGGACTCACATGCGGCGGCTGCGTTCTTATTGACGGAATAGTTTCACCCGAAAGCACAAGAGAGGAAAGTGCATCAATGCTTGTAGGACTTCTTTCAGGTTCACTTACGAGTACGCCGGCATTTTCAGCCGCAAAGGCAACCGTTGCATCACGTGCCAACGGCTCGGAACTTGAAGATTTGGTAACAGTTGGTCACGGAATTGCATATCTTTTCGGCGTTATCGGAGTAGTTCTCTTTGTACAGCTCATTCCGAAGTTTATGAAAGCTGATATGAAAAAAGAACGTGAACTTCTTGTATCTTCTGATTCAAAGAGTACAAAAAAAGCATACAAGGGAAAGCTTATTGAAATGGATGAATTTGGATTCATGTCATTTGCACTTGCAGCGATTATTGGTATTTTTATCGGTTCAATTAAATTCGGAAACTTCTCTCTTACAACAACGGGCGGCTGTCTGCTTACTTCGTTGGTTTTCGGTCATTTCAGCCATTTCGGTAAAGTATCAGTAATGCCAAAAGACGGGACGCTTAAAGTATTCCGTGAATTTGGACTTGTGTTGTTCCTTATCGGTGCAGGTGTTGCAGGCGGAGCAAGCTTCGTTGAGCATTTCAAGCCGGTATACTTCATTTATGGCGTTGTTATGACGATTGTTCCTATGATTATCGGATTCCTGTTTGCTAAGTATGTACTTAAACTCAGTCTGCTTAATAATCTTGGTTCGATTACTGGCGGAATGACATCGACTCCTGCGCTTGGTACTCTTATCTCTACAGCAGGAACAGAGAATGTAGCTTCAGCATATGCTGCAACATATCCAGCAGCACTTATTTCAGTTGTTATTGTATCGCAGGTACTGCTGATAATATTCAAGTAAAATTAATATAGCCTTAAAAAATCCCTTTGGAATTCAGATTCCAGAGGGATTTTTTGATTAAATATTATTTACAAGCGATTTGAAAACATCTCCGCGTTCCTCAAAGTTTTTGAAAATACCATAGCTTGCGGAAGCCGGAGACATAACGCAGCTCATGCCGTACGGAGTGATTTCAGAGGCAAGTTTAACAGCATCTTCAAGGTGCGGGACATAGAAAATATTATTTTTTGATTCAAACATATCATAGATACGTTTTCCGGAAGATTCCATGCAGATTACGTTAATATCTATCGTGTTCAGGAAATCCACAAGAGGAGTATAATCTATACCTCTGTCCATTCCGCCGATTAATATAGTCGCGGGATTTGGTATGCTTTTTACTGCTTCGATTGCGGTCGCACAGGCAGTTGAAATCGAATCATCGTAATATTTCACGCCGTTTATTTCTTTCACAAATTCAAGTCTGTGAGCCAGCGGATTGAACGTACAGAGAGCGTTTTCAAATTCTTTTTTGCTGACATAAAAAGCTGTTATAAAATAAGCAACGGCGATATTATAGTGATTATGAACTCCGAGCAGTTTGATTTTATCAGTTGGAATTTTATAATCTTCGTTGATGATTCCGTCATGCACATAAACTTCCGCGTCAGGATTTTCGGCAGATATTGAACATATATGCTG
>CAMWRC010000030.1 GCA_947176565.1 uncultured Ruminococcus sp. | reverse complement strand
CTTGTCAAGAAGCTTTGCGGCAAGATAACGGGGATTTGTCATTTTTCAGATTCCTCCTCAACCGAGCCTTTCACCTTTCACCAGTTTTTTTCCGCGCAGGAAATCAGCTGTTTTCATACGTTTGCCGCCCTCAATCTGAACCTCATTGAATATTACAACTCCGTCGCCGCAGCTTACCGCAAATTTTCCGGCATCTGCAACAGTTCCGGCATCACCGGCAGGAATATCATATGCAATTTCCGATTCAAATACTTTGAGACGTTTTCCTCCGAGCATCGTAAATCCTGCAACTCCTCTGATTATATTGTGGATTTCCTGAACCGGCTTTGTGAAATCAAGCGCGCTCATTTCTTTCCTTATCATGGGAGAATAACAGCTGAGTGAATCGTCCTGTTTTTCCGGAACAATTGTTCCTGCTTCGATTCCTGAAACAGTTTCCATAAGAACTTCTCCGCCAATCTCAGACAAACGGCTGTACAGCTGTGAATATGTCTCATTTTCGCCAATTTCCACAGTTCTTTTTATAAGCATATCGCCTGTATCAAGCCCTTTATTCATCTGCATTGATGTTACTCCGGTTATTTTCTCACCATTGAGCAGCACCCAGTTAATCGGTGCAGCTCCGCGGTATTTAGGCAGAAGCGAAGCATGAATATTAATGCAGCCATATTTCGGAAGCTCCAGAATCTCCTCCGGAAGAATCTGTCCATATGCCGTAACAACAATCAAATCAGGAGCAATATCACGGAGAATCCTCATACTTTCCGCGGCATCATCTCCCTTTCTGAGGGAAAGCGGCTGATAAACCGGAATATTATATTCAGTCGCTGCAGTCTTTACGGGCGTGGGAATCATCTTATATCCACGACCTTTCGGCTTGTCTGGCTGTGTGAAAACTGCTGCGGTCTCATGCTCTGATTCTGCTAACTTTCGCAGACATGGAACTGCAAAATCAGGAGTTCCCATAAAAACTATCCTCATTCTATTCCTCCTCAGGAACAAAAAATTCATCAACTATTTCAGTAAAGACATGACCGTCAAGATGGTCTCTTTCATGACTTGCGCACTGCGCGCCGAGTTCTGTAAATTCACGCTCGTACCAGTTTCCGTGACGGTCCTGAGCTTTCAGGACGACTTTCATAGGACGGACAACATATCCCCAGATATTCGGGCATGACAGACAGCCTTCCTGAACCCTCTGCCTGCCGGATTTCATGATAATTTCGGGATTTACAGCCTCAACGATGTCATTTTCGAGATGCATGATAAATATTCTGCGGCATATTCCCACCTGCGGCGCGGCAAGCCCCACACCCTGTGCCTTTTCAAGCGTTTCATGCATATCGTCTAAAAGAACAGCAAGCTTGTTGTCGAATTTCTCTACCGGTCTGCAAACCTTATGGAGAGATTCATCTTTATCAGTTAAAATTTTTCTCAGTGCCATTTTTACCAATCCTTTTTAAACGCCTGTATCGCCGTTCATATCGGCGTAAAAGGCAACTTTTTTCATTTCTTTCAGCCGCGCGCCCTCTTTGAGTACGCCGCTGATAAACTGCCGCATTTCCGCAGTATTTTTGCATTTCATAATTATTCTGTACCGGAATCTGCCGTTCAGTCTGCCGTATGCAGCTTTCACAGGTCCAAGAACGCGTATCGGAGTTTTTGGCTGTATTTCTTTCAGCCGTCTGCTCATAAATCCAAGAACCGCTTCCGCCCCTGATTTTACGTCATCTTCATCAGCTCCGGAAAAGCAGAATACGCACATATCACAGAGCGGAGGATAAATCATCGCACGTCTTATTGCAACTTCCTCATTGTAGAAACCGCGGTAATCCTGCAATGCGGCAAGATTCATGACATAATGCTCCGGCATGAATGTCTGAAGAACTGCACGTCCTCTGCGATTTCCGCGTCCTCCCCGTCCGACTACCTGAGTAATCAGTGAGAATGTACGTTCATAGCTCCGGAAATCTCCGGAATACAGCGATTTATCTACCGACATTACGCCCACCAGCGTGACATTTGGGAAATCCAGTCCCTTACCTATCATCTGCGTACCGACCATTATATCATATTCGCCGTTTCTGAATGCAGAAAATCCCTTTTCGTAGGAATACCGTGAAAAAGTCGTATCAGCATCCATTCTGAGAATACGCGCCTCTGGAAATAATTTGCCGAGTTCATCTTCCAGCCGCTGAGTACCGAATCCCATGCTTTTCAGGCGGTCTGAACCGCATACAGGACAGACTGATACCGGTTCGCATGAAAATCCGCAGTAATGACACATGAGCATACTGTTTTTTTTATGGAATGTCATCGGAACTGAACAGTTAGGACAATAAACCGGCTGAAAACAATCCATACAGCTTATGATAGTATGGAATCCGCGGCGATTCAGAAGAAGTATACTCTGTTCACCGCGTTTAAGATTCTCACTGACTTCATATGTCAGTTTTCTACTAAATTCCGAGGTATTGCCATTCATTCGCTCCATATTCATATCGACGACGGACACTTCCGGAAGTGGAATATCATTATACCTCTTTTCTATTTTCAGAAGATTATATACTCCCTTTTCCGTCATATAGAAGCTCTCAACCGAAGGAGTTGCCGAAGCAAGAAGCAGAACTGCTCCATGATATGCACATCTTTTTTTTGCAATATCATGAGCATAATAACGCGGAGAGCTTTCGGATTTATAAGAACGTTCGCCCTCCTCGTCTATTATAATAAGACCGATATTTTCCACAGGAGCGAAAACCGCGCTCCTTGTACCTATTATAATATCCGCATCTCCGCGTTTTATCCTTTTGTATTCGTCAAGCCGCTGTCCAAGCGAAAGTCCGCTGTGAATAACCGCGATGCGTTCTCCGAAAAGCGACCGGAAACGTCGCACAACCTGCGGTGTAAGAGCAATTTCCGGAATAAGCAGGATTGACCCTCTGCCTGAACTGAGAGTATTATATATCAGCTTTTCAAAAACGGACGTTTTGCCGCTTCCTGTTACTCCGTGAAGAAGAAATACTGCTGATTCCCTTTTCTCAATCTGCGAATATACTCTGTCATGGACTTTTTGCTGTTCGTCCGAAAGTATTATGGAATCCGGTTCGATTTTCTCTGCCGGAAATTCATCTGCACTTCTCAGCAATTCCATATCGAATATTTCAGCCGCACCCGAAGCTGCAAGACGTTTCAGAACTGATTCCGTACAGCCGCACATATACGCAGCTTCCTTGACAGAAACAGAACCATACTCCGCCAAAAATTCCGCTGCTTTTTTCTGCTTAGGAGTAAGGGAAAAACTGACATTTGCGCTTAAATATGCGCTGCTGAGACGAATCATACGTATAGATGCATCGCAGACATTCTGCCTGAAATTACTTTCAGATTCAAGAACATCTGCTTCAATAAGTTCGTCAACAGCAGTCCGTCCATTAGCAGCTATATAATTATCAAGCATTTCCGTAAGGAGATTGCTGTTGTCCGCATATCTTATCTGTTCAAGCAGTTCAGACGCTTTTCCGGAAAGTTCAGATGATGGAGACTTTTCAGAAAGCCGGAAACACTCCTTTGACTTAATACCCATAGCCGGCGGAAGCATAGCTTTTACGGCATCGTAATATGTGCAGAACGTGTAATCGTGAAGATAGAACACAAGGTTCAGCAATTCCTCTGACAATACCGGTTCGGAATCTATCTGTGCTGCTATGGGTTTAAGATTTGCCGCGGCACTTCCGAAACCCATAACAATTCCTATTCTGCGCCTGTTTCCGCGTCCGAAAGGAACAAGAACTCTGCACCCTTTTCTGACATTCACACCCTGCGGTACGATATAGCTGAAAAGCATATCAAAGGAATACGCCGTTCCGCTCACTGCTATTTCGGCTATTTCAGCCATTATTCCTCATTAACGGTGCTGACTATCTTGCACTTTCCGCTTGCGAGTTCCTCAACAGCTGTTTTTACTGGCTTTTCCTCAAGAGTCATTCCTTCGGTTTTGAAAATCTCGTCTGAGATTTCCCTTGCACGCTTTGCGACAGCAATGACGAGCGAATAACAGCTCTCATTTTTTGAAATAATCTGATTTACAGCCGGTCTAAGCATTTTCAATCACCTCATCTATAAATTTTTCCCTTGCAGCTGCTTTAAGCTGTTCTGCACGTATAACCGCGAAAAAATCGCTCACAGCATCTTCAAGGGCAGAATTGACGATTATATAATCGTATTTTTTAGCATACGGAAGTTCATTTGCAGCCTCAGCGACACGTTTGTCAATAACGTCCTGCGATTCCGTTCCTCTTTTGTTAAGACGGCGGCGCAGTTCAGAGATACTCGGCGGTGCAATGAATACAAATAAAGCATCAGGACGGATTTCATGGATTTTCATAGCACCCTGAACTTCTATTTCAAGTACGACGTTAATTCCCTGTTCAAGCCGTGACTCGACTTCTGAAACAAGTGTACCATAGTAATTACCGCAGTAACAGGCATATTCAAGAAATTCTCCGCCCGCAATTTTAGATTCAAAATCCTCTTTTGTAAGGAAATGATAATTCACACCGTCAATCTCTCCCTCACGTGGAGAGCGTGTAGTTGCCGAAACTGAACAGTAAAACTGTTCATCTTTAAGAATTTCAGCAAGCATTGTTCCTTTTCCGCAGCCTGACGGTGCTGAAAAAACAATAAGTCTGCCTTTATTCATTTTCTGCTGAACCTCCTGTTCCGTTGATTCTTGATGCGAGAGTATCAGTGACAAGCGATGACAGTATAATATGTCCGCTGTCCATTACGATTACCGCTCTCGTCTTTCTGCCGTAAGTTGCATCAATAGCTCTGCCATCGTCCTTAGCTTCCTGAATAAGTCTCTTTATCGGAGCGGAATCCGGACTTATTACAGTAACGATTCTTTCGGCAGCAATTATATTTCCATATCCGATATTTATCATTCTCATAGCTTACTTGATTTCACAATTTATTCGATATTCTGTATCTGCTCGCGTATCTTTTCAAGTTCTGCTTTCATATCGACAACGAGTCTGGTGATTTCTAAATCCTGCGCCTTTGAACCTATGGTATTAACTTCGCGGTTCATTTCCTGCACGATAAAATCAAGTTTTCTGCCGATACTTTCGTCTGAATCCAGCATTTCCATGAACTGAAGTATATGACTTCTCAGGCGGACAGTTTCCTCATCAACGGCGATTTTTTCTGCAAACACAGCGGATTCGGTGATAATTCTCTGCTGATCAATATCCTGCGATTCAAGTATTTCACTGAGTTTATTGAAAAGTCTTTTGCGGTAATTTTCCGTTGTAATGGGAGAAAGTTCCTCAACTTTTTTCACCATATCGAGTATAATGCCGGTTTTTTCAAGAATATCTGCACGGAGTTTTTCTCCTTCAGTTTCACGCATTGCGATGAACTTTTTAAGAGCTTCGCTGGCAGTTTCAGAAATATCCGACCATATCTGTTCCTCATCGTCCGGTGTTTTCTGAACGCTGAATATATCCGGAAGCTTGATAAGCTTTGAGAGTGTCAGGTCATCTTTCACGCCAAGTTCATCGGCGACACTGCGAAGTGCAGCAACATATCCCTCAGCGATGCCCTTATTTATGGCGATTTCGGTATCTCTGCCCTCGATATTGCTGATAGTTACCGAAACATCGACCTTTCCGCGTGATACTCCTGATTTGATGAGTGCTTTCAGCTTATCATCTATATAGGCATAGGTGCGCGGAATCCTTGAGCTGTACTCATAGTATCTGTGATTTACCGAACGAATTTCCACAAGTATATCACGGCCGTTCAGAATTTTCTGGGAACGTCCGTAGCCTGTCATGCTTTTTAGCATCAAACCGCCTTCTTTCTGCTTTGAATTTACACATAACAACACCAATATATTATAACATAATTTCACAAAAAATGCAAGTGTTTACTGCAAATAAAAGCATACAAAAAGGGACTCCGCAGAGCCCCTTAATTTAAGCAATATTAAGAACCTGTTCCCGTCAGAAACGCACAGGAATCCCATACATATTATCTGCGGGAACAAGTTCCGCGGTTACAAGCCTGACTGTCAGTCCGGCTATATTATTTCAGTGAAAAACAGATAACTGATTACTGAGCAGCAAGTTTGTTATGCTCGTCAGTTGTCATAGGCCATTTGGAAGCATCGAACAGACCAGCATCCCACATCTGGATTGAAAGTGCATCAACAGCTGACAGACCGCCACCATTGTCAACAACGTCAGCATTAGCCAGACCCTGCGGCTCAATCTTATACTTATCCTTGTTTCCGAGGTACTGAAGAATAAGTGTAGCATCAGCAACTGTTACAGTGCCGTCAACGTTAGCATCGCCCCAGAGAGTAGCTTCACTAGGATTGTCTGAAACCGGAGGCTTAGGAGGATCTACATTGCCGTCAGCACGATCTGTGAGTGCGCTTGCAACGTCGCTCATGTATGAGGACATAGCTACGAGCGGAGCATTCCAGTTGATTGTAACTTCGTTTACAGACCAAGCTTCAGCACTGTCAACGTAGCACTTCTGAGAAGCAACAGTACCTCTGATATAGCCGAGACCGCCTACATACGGGTCCTGAAGTCCTGCGCCAGGACCGCCTGAAAGAACGCCTGCCGGAGCCATCGGGAATGCAGGGTCAACGTCATTACACCAGAATCTGTGGTGCGGGTGAGCCATTGAGTGTGAACCGTAGCCTGAAACATATGAGAATGCGTTACCGTTACGTCCGAAGATATAGTCCATAGCTTCAGCAGCACCGTCGAGGTACTTGATTTTCTTTGTGGAATCATAAGCATAAGCCATAACGATAGCATTGTTGATTACAAATGAGTTTGAACCCCACTCATAACCTTCAACCTCAATCGGATTACCGTTTTCATCAACGCCGATGTTGTTCGGGTCGGTAAATACAGAACCTCTGTAAGGAATACCCATACCGTTTGTATCTTCATGCATACAGTCAATATAAGCATCAGCAGCTGCTGCAATTGAGCTTTCAACAGTAGCGATGTCATTCGGGATAACTTGAGGATTCAGGTAAAGTGTGAGAGTTCCGAGACCGGAAGTACAGCCCCAGTTGAATGAGCTGAATGAACCCTTGTTCTCGCCGCCGCCGAGGTTTGAAGTAAGGCTGAATGCCTTATCCATGCCTGTGCTGTCGTTATTGTTCTTATATGCCTTTACATCATCATAGTACTTGGAATCGCCTGTTGTAGCAAGAAGCTCACATCCAGCCCAGTAGAAGTCGTCCTGAACATAGTTATCTCCGTAAGGACCACCGCCGATAGCCTGGTCATCAGGAGCGAACAGCGGGTCACCGTTTGAGTAGGAATCACTTGTTGACTCTCTCTTCTTGTAAACGCCGGCTTCAACCTTCCAGTCTTTCTCCTTAGCCTTTACAGCTTCATAAGAAGTCTTTGCAAGTTCAAGGCACTTATCAGCGAATGTATCATCAATGCCCTTCCAGAGACGTGCAGCCTGAGCAGCACAAGCAACGAAGTTCAGAGTAGCAGCATACGTCGGAGGCTTAACAAGACGCTTTGTACCCCATTCTTCTTCATAGTCCCAAGCCTTTGTAGCAAGACCAGTCCACTTGTGGTCGTGGAGCTTGTGATATACGAAGTTCTCGTAGTCCTTGCCCCAATACGGGTCGCTGGACTTAACAATCATCTTCATCATCCACTCGAGCTCGTATCTTGCTTCATCGAGAATGTCAGGATTCTTGTCGCCGCTTTCCGGAATCTTAACGAGGTCGCCGGTCCACTTTGCATCTGTACCGAGCTTCTTGGAAAGTTCATATGTGTTCTGGAGTGTCCATACAGAAACACCGCCGTTTACAACGTATTTACCGTGGTCGCCGGCATCGTACCAACCGCCAACACCGTCGATTGAATAAGAAGTATCACCATCAGCAAAATCGCCATCGTAGAACTTAGTCCAGCCTGACTGAACAGCAGCCTTATCAGAACCAGCATGACCAGCCTGATGTGCCAGTGTAGAAGCATCGCCGGAAGTTATATACTTTGATTCAATATCGATACCTGAACGGTTCTGATAGAAATAGTTAAGTGAGTTAGCTACAAGACCGTCATCGTAGATATTCTCGTCAATGCGGAACTCATAGGAAGTATTCATCTTGTAAGTAAGCTTGGACTTAGGATTTGTCCACATAAGGTCTTCGCCCTCAAGTTTTGTATCGTAGGCACCCTCAAGGAGTCCGCTTACAGTACCGGAAACACCTGTTGTATCCTTAACGAAAAGTGTGTATACACCAGGAGTCTGGAAATCAGTAAAGTCAATCTTGTGAACGTACTTACCGGAATCCTTTTTCTTAAGACCGTACTTATTTTCAACAGTTTCGCCTACACCTGAATCGGGGTCTTCAAAACCGCCTGATGTCATACCAGTATAAACGACACTACCGCTTGCATCGCGAATCTCAAATTCAAGGGGTTCCTGAGCATCTGTGCAGTAAGAAGCATTCTTCTCAAGGAAAGGATAGTAACCGATCTGGTTTGTACGAACGTTAGTTCTTGCTCTTACAACGCCGTACTCATTTGTCATATCCCAGTCATTCTCAGAAGAACTGTCAACGAGAGAAAGGTTATCGAACTTAAGTACTGTGCCGTTCGGGAAGCAGTCAACAGGCTGATGCATGCCCTTGCCGCCGTAGTGGAAAGCCCACTCAGCAACTTCAACAGTCTGATCAGCAGTAAATGTACATTCAAATGTATTCTTACCCTGCTTAATCGGAACGCAGTTCCAGCCTGAACCGAAGTCAGCAGCGTTATTGTGCCAAACTTCAATCTTACCGCTGTAATCGCCGATTTTTGTATACATTTCACCGGAAGTAGAAGCTTCAACTTCCCACTTTACAGTATATGTGTGACCGGCAGAAATCTTAAGACCTCTGTGGCGGAACTGAAGATCCCATCTTGACTCAGGACCGTCATTATTTACGATTGTAACATTGTAAGTACCGCCTGAAATGTCAAAAGTCTGCTTAGCCGGCTGTGACTCACAAGTATGCCACGGAAGACCTGCGCCTTCTTCGAAGTCATTCTGACCGAGCTGCTCACCTGCAAAGGCACTCATAGGAGCGAGAACGCCTGTAACAGCAGAAGCGAGCATAGCAGCAGACATAAGACTTCCGGCAAAAGCCTTGGAAATTTTCTTGTGCATTAGTATACCCTCCCAAAAAAATTAAAAATATAAATCCTATAACGCAGTATCAGTGCATACACTGCGGTTATATGCGTATGAAAACGAGCGGCAGCCAATCCGTTGGATATAACTTGCACCCGCCGTTTCTCGTTATTCTTATTATAGTATATTCTGAACTAAATGTAAATAGCTTTCCAGAATTTCGGACATTTTCATAATATCGCGGCGTATTTTTTGTGCATTCTGACAATTTACGCAAAAAATAAAAGGGAGACAAGCTCCCTTTTG
>CAMWRC010000029.1 GCA_947176565.1 uncultured Ruminococcus sp. | reverse complement strand
ATTTAAAACAGAGCCATTCCCTGAATTTGTACAGAAAATCATTGAAAACGGCGGACTTATTCAGTCAATTGCTGACGGCGTAATCAAGTAAGTTTATGATGCGGAGCGGGAATATTCCTGCTCCTGCTGAAATCTTAATTAATATCAGAATTGACAATATTCAATAACAAGGAGATTAAAAAATGGAATTTAATATAGCACTTCTCAAAGGTGACGGAATAGGTCCTGAAATCGTGGACAGCACTGTTGCCGTACTTGAAAAAGTGGCTGAAAAATTCGGTCACAAGTTTAACTTCACACCGTATCTTATCGGCGGCTGTGCGATTGATGCTACAGGCAAACCGCTGCCGCAGGAAACTGTTGACGGCTGTCTTGCAAGCGACAGCGTACTTCTTGGTGCTGTAGGCGGTCCGAAATGGGACGACCAGCCCGGCGAAAACAGACCCGAAAAGGCACTGCTCGGAATCCGCTCCGCCCTCGGACTTTATACAAATCTTCGTCCGGCGAAGCTCTATCCGGCACTCCGGAATGCTTCACCGCTTAAAGATGAAATCGTCGGCGATGGTTTTGATTTGATGATTGTCCGTGAACTTACAGGCGGAATCTACTTCGGCGACCGTGGCTACAGACAGGGAAAATACGGCGAGGAAGCTTTTGATACAGAAGCCTACAGTATCACCGAAATCGAGCGTATCGGAAGAGTTGCATTTGATTCCGCAATGAAACGCAATAAAAAGCTTTGCAGTATCGACAAGGCAAATGTTCTTGAATCCTCACGGCTCTGGAGAAAGACAATGCACAGACTCGCAGAAGAATATCCGGAAGTCGAATACAGCGATATGTTTGTAGATAATGCAGCTATGCAGCTCGTAAGAAACCCGAAGCAGTTTGATGTTATTGTTACTTCAAATATGTTCGGCGATATTCTTTCAGACGAGGCATCACAGATTACCGGTTCAATCGGTATGCTTGCGAGTGCATCAATGGGTTCGACAACTCGCGGAATGTATGAACCGATTCATGGTTCTGCTCCTGATATTGCAGGTCAGAACAAGGCTAATCCGATTGCTACTATTCTTTCAGGAGCTATGATGCTGAGATTCTCTTTTGGTCTTGCAGAAGAAGCAGACTCTATTGAAAATGCTGTTGACGAAGTTCTTAATAATGGCTGGAGAACTGCCGATTTAATGGGAAGTACAGAGGGTACACCGCTTACCTGCACAGAAATGACCGAAAAGGTTCTTGAAGCTTTATGAGTGAAAAACTTGAAAATCTTAAACTGAAGGAACATACAAGAGTTATTTTCTATCAGATGGGAGATACAATTATAAGTAATTTGGTTTTTCTTCTCTGGAATTATAAAGAAAATACAGAATGTTCTTTGATATATTACAGCGATTTTGTAAATTCGCTTTACAGTGCAGGATATACAAATCTCAGTGAATATATACTCAAAGCCGTTCTTGAAAATGATAATTTCTATATCAGGGGAAAAGCACAGAGAAAGGTTTTCGACAGTCATATAGTTGAAACTGTTAAAAACGAACTTGAATTTTTTCAGGAACTTTCAAGAATTACTCCTGAAGATTTTATATCTGATATTGATTATGACAGATTTCTCCCGAAGTGGAGAACTTCCGAAATTGACTTTATTGCAGAATATAATAAACGTCTTGAAAATATCGGAAAATACGGTTACGGAAAATATTCGCAGAATAAAATGTTCATTCTCAGGAATAATGAAACAGTTCCTGTAAAATATCCCGATAAGCAGAAACTTTCTGAACTCTACGGCTATGAACGTGAAAGAAAAGCTGTTATTGACAATACACTTGCACTTGTAAACGGCAAAAAGGCTCAGAATGTACTTTTATATGGCGATGCAGGTACAGGAAAATCCTCTACTGTAAAGGCTGTTGTGAATGAATTTGCTGACATGGGTCTCAGACTTGTTGAAATCACAAAAGAACAGCTCAGGGATATACCTATGCTTATTGATGAACTCAGTGAAAATCCATTGAAGTTTATTATATTTATTGATGATTTGAGTTTCACATCAGGTGAGGACTGTTTTGGCGCATTGAAAGCAGTTCTTGAGGGTTCAGTTTCATCAAGAACTGATAATATTGCAATATATGCAACAAGCAACCGCCGTCATCTTATTAAAGAGAGTTTTTCAGACCGTGACGGCGATGATGTTCACAGAAATGATACAATGCAGGAAATGCTCTCTCTTTCGGCACGTTTCGGACTTAGAGTTAATTTCAGTCGTCCCGACAAGAAAAATTATACCGCTATTGCGATTGAACTTGCAAAGGCACATAATATAAATCTGCCTGACGAAGAAATAATACTTAAAGCGGAACAGTTTGCCATATCATCAGGCAACGGACGTTCACCGAGAACGGCATGTCAGTTTATTAATCAGTTAATTATGGAGATGTAGAAAATGCTTACACTTGATAAGGTTTATCACGCAAAATACATTCTGAAACAGGTTATAAGGGAAACGGACGTAATCCATGCTCCGAAAATCAATCCCGATGCAGAAATATGGCTGAAAACCGAAAATTTACAGATTACCGGTTCTTTCAAGGTGCGTGGCGCTTACTATAAAATGTCATGTCTCTCCGAGGAGGAAAAAGCCAGAGGAGTTATTGCCTGTTCAGCCGGAAATCATGCTCAGGGAGTTGCTCTTGCCGCCGCAAGAAACGGCATAAAATCAATTATCTGTCTCCCTGACGGCGCACCTATTTCAAAGGTTGAAGCCACCAGAAGCTACGGCGCAGAAGTCTGTCTCGTAAATGGCGTATATGATGACGCATATGCCGAGGCTCTCAGACAGCGCGACGAATACGGATATACATTCATTCACCCTTTTGATGACGAAAACGTCATTGCAGGTCAGGGAACTATCGGTCTTGAACTTATTGAACAGATTCCCGATATGGACGCGGCTATTATCCCGATTGGCGGCGGCGGACTTATCTCCGGCGTTGCGTTTGCAATAAAAAGTCTGAATCCGGATATCAAAATATACGGCGTTCAGGCTGCCGGCGCGCCGAGTATGTTCAATTCCGTTCATGACGGTAAGATTGAATGCCTTGACAGCGTTTCGACAATTGCCGACGGAATTGCCGTAAAAGAACCCGGAGAAAATACGTTTAAACTGGTTTCGGAATACGTTGATGAAATAGTTACCGTTACCGACGATGAAATATCCGCGGCTATTCTTGCTCTTATGGAACAGCAGAAGCTTGTGACAGAGGGTGCAGGAGCAGTTCCGGTGGCGGCGGCAATGTTCAATAAAGTGCCAATCAAGGGCAAAAAAGTTGTATGTCTGCTCTCCGGCGGAAATATTGATGTTACGATTCTTTCACGTGTAATCAAGCGCGGACTTCTCATGACAGGACGGAATACCACTCTCAATATCGAGCTTCTCGACAAGCCGGGTCAGCTTATGGAAGTATCACGTATCATCGCAGAACTGGGCGGAAATGTAATATCGCTTCACCATGAACGTGCAAATGAGGGTTCGGATATAAACGGCTGTTATCTCCGGATAGTTCTCGAAACAAGAAATTACAATCACACGCTTGAAATCAAGAACGCGCTTACTCAGAACGGATTCAAAATAACAAACGACTGATTTTAGATGAACTACTGTTCATCAAGAAAGGATTTGATTGAAATGACTAAGATTCATACAGAAAAAGCACCGAAGGCAGTAGGTCCTTATTCTCAGGCAGTTGTCTCCGGAAATATGGTATACACAAGCGGACAGATTGCTATAAATCCGGAAACAAATGCAATCGAAGCTGTTACTATTCAGGAACAGACAGAGCAGGTCATGAAAAATCTCGGAGCTGTTCTGGAAGCTGCCGGTTCATCATTTGAAAAGGCCGTGAAAACTACCTGTTTTCTCGCTGATATGAACGACTTCGGGGCATTCAATGAAATTTACGGAAAATATTTTACCTCACTGCCGGCAAGAAGCTGTGTAGCTGTAAAGACGCTTCCGAAAAATGTTCTCGTTGAAGTGGAAGTTATTGCTGAAACTGCTCTCTGATTCAGAAAGGGAATTATTATGACAGTACGTGAATTACAGGAGAAAATCCTGAAACTTAAAAAAGAAACAAATACAGCTGTTCTTGCACACAGCTATCAGGCACATGAAATACTTGAAATCGCTGACTATACCGGCGACAGCTATAAACTCAGCGTTGATGCTGCTAATACTGATGCGGAAAATATTCTTTTCTGCGGAGTTCACTTCATGGCTGAAACTGCAAAAATGCTTTCTCCTGAAAAGCGTGTATTTCTTGCAAATAAAGATGCAGGCTGTCCTATGGCTGAGCAGATGGAAAAGGACATGATTGAACAGATTAAAGCTTCTGACCCTGACAGAACTGTTGTTGCGTATATAAATACTACTGCTGAACTTAAAACCGTATGCGATGTATGTGTTACATCATCAAGTGCATTGAGAATTGTAAAATCACTTGATACAGATAAGATTCTGTTTATTCCTGACTGTAATTTGGGAAGCTGGGTAAAAAATCAGATTCCCGAAAAAGATATAAAGCTTCTGCACGGCGGCTGTCCTACTCATGCGGCAGTAACAGTAAGTGAAGTAAAAAAGGCAAAAGCAGAACACCCTGACGCTATTTTACTTGTTCACCCTGAATGTGTTCCTGCTGTGACTGCAATGGCTGATTATGTAGGTTCAACAAGTGGTATTATGGACTTTGCAAAAAAATCTGATTGCAGGGAATTTATAATTGGAACAGAAACTTCCATTGCTGAACATCTGCAATATGACTGTCCTGATAAGAAATTCTATCCTGTTACTAAAAATCTTGTATGCCGCAATATGAAACTCACTACTTTGCCCGATGTTTATAATTCACTCATGGGAATTTCAGGAAAATCAGACAGCGATGCATTTGAGATTATTATGAGTGACGAACTTATCAAATCAGCAAGAAAGTGCATTGATGAGATGATAAGACTCGGTGGCTGATATGATTGAATTAGTCGAAAAGTTACATGAAAACAACAACCTTACTGATAAAGAATTAAAGCAGCTTATTGAAACTGATGATAAAAATACTGCTCAGATTCTTCGTCAGAGAGCCGACGAAACAAGACGGAAATATTACGGAAACAAAGTATTTCTCCGCGGTCTTATTGAAATATCATCATTCTGCCGCAATGACTGTCTCTATTGCGGAATCAGATGCAGCAACAAATCTGCTGAAAGATTCCGCCTGACGGAAAATAAAATAATCAGCTGCGCTGAATCCGGATATAAACGGGGATTCCGGACGTTCGTACTACAGGGCGGCGAAGATGATTACTATACCGATGAACGAATGTGCCGCATAATCACGCAGATAAAGGAAAAATGTCCGGACTGTGCAGTTACTCTGTCACTCGGAGAACGCACGCCGGAAAGCTACAGACTCATGAAACGCGCCGGTGCTGACCGCTATCTGCTCCGGCACGAAGCAGCAGATACTGAACTTTACCAAAAACTGCACCCTCCGAAAATGATACTTGACAAACGTATAAATTGCCTGTATAATTTAAAAGTGGAAGGTTATCAGGTGGGTGCAGGATTCATGGTAGGCGCGCCGTTTCAGACTGTTGATAATATTATCGCCGACCTGCGTTTTTTGCAGAATCTTAATCCACATATGGTGGGTATAGGACCATTTGTTCCACATCATGCAACGCCTTTTTCCGGCTGCGCCGGAGGAACTGTCGGACTTACCGTCCGGCTTCTTGGAATTATCCGTCTTATGCTTTCGGAAGTGCTTCTGCCTGCCACAACGGCTCTCGGAACTATCTCTCCTGACGGCAGAATACTCGGACTGCAAACCGGCTGTAATGTCGTAATGCCGAATATTTCCCCTGACGATTCACGCGACAAGTACGAACTGTACAATAATAAGAGTACCGAGGAACTTTCAAATATCATTGCCGATATTGAACGCGCCGGATATGAAGTTTCAATGGAACGCGGAGACTGTATACGATAATCCTGAAAACCTGATTACAGACAGGAGTGTTTTTTATGAGAGTCAGATTTCATCTGCCCGATTTTGCAGGCAGATTCAAGTTAAATTTATTATTTGCCGATATGCTGAAAAATCGTCCGGAGTTTTTCCGCGAAGGCGTTGAAATTGCTTCATTCTACGGAGTTTTTCCGCCGTCAGTCTGGAACGGCGGACGTACTCAGGGCGGAACGTGTGAACGTCCGTTTGTAAAACAGGTCATCAAAGCTTTTAATGACCGCGGAATCCCTCTGAGATTCACATTCACAAATCCGGCTCTTGAAAAAAAGCATCTCAGCGACAAATTCTGCAATATGGTACTCAATCTCGCCGATAACGGCATGAATGAAGCTATTGTTATGTCTCCGCTTCTTGAGGAATATATAAGACGAAATTTTCCAAATTATAAGCTTACAAGTTCAACGTGCAAGCGTATCACAGACCCTGAAAAGCTTATAGAAGAACTTGAAAAAGATTACAGTATTGTAGTTGTTGACTATGATTTCAACAATAATTTTGAAGTTCTCGGAAAACTTCCGCGTAAAGCCGACTGTGAACTTCTGGTCAATGCCTGCTGTGAACCGAATTGCCCGCGGCGTTCAGCGCATTATTACTCCATAGGAGAACAGCAGATTGCATACAACGAACATATCAGAAAATATCCGAATCTGCCTTTCAATGCGGATAAATATGACGCTCAGCACTTCCGTGACTGTCCATATTCACAGCGTGGAATCTTTGAAATACGCAGTCTCAGAACTCATATTTCTCCCGATGATATATGGGAAAAATATGTTCCTATGGGATTTGAACAGTTCAAAATTGAGGGAAGAACAGCAGGTCATCTGAATATCATAGAAACGTATATGTATTACATAGCAAAACCGGAATACCGCGATGAAGCACGTTTCACGCTTCTGAAAGCCATGGAGAATACAAAAGCACTCAATTTTAACTGATACACTGGAGAAAATTATGAAAGTTAAATTTCATCTTCCTGATTTTACAAAGCACTATACTTTCAATATAGTTTTTGCAGAGATGCTGAAACGATTTCCGGCATATTTCCGCGACGGTGTTGAAATCGCCTCAGTATACGGCGTATTTCCGCCGTCTGTGTGGAACGGCGGTCGCTTTCAGTACGGAAAGTGCAGCAAGGATTTTATACGGCAGGTTATAGCTTCATTCAACCGCCGCGGAATCCCGCTGAGATTCACATTCACAAATCCGCTTATAAAAGAGGAACATCTGCACGATGAATTTTGCAATACAGTTATGAAGCTTGCGGATAACGGACTAAATGAAGTAATTGTAGCATCTGAAATTCTGGAGAACTATATCCGCGAAACATATCCGAAATATAAACTTACAAGTTCAACCTGTAAGCGCATCACAGACCCTGAACGGCTTTCAGATGAACTTGAAAAAAAATACAGTATAGTTGTAATTGACTATGACCTGAATAATAAATTTGACATACTTGAAAAGCTTCCGCACAAGGATAAATGCGAACTTCTGGTTAATGCCTGCTGCAATCCCGGCTGTCCGAGGCGTTCAGCGCATTATCAGCTTATTGGTGCGGAACAGCTTGCCTATAATGAACATCTCAGAAAAGGCGGTTCTCTGGAATTTGACTACGAGGATTTCATGGAATACGAGGAGTACAAGCCGTATGTAAACAGAAAAATCGCTGAATGCAGCTGCACGGGACGTACAGTTTTCCAGTCCAGTAAACTCAGTACGCACATTTCTCCAGACGATATATGGGAAAAATATGTGCCTATGGGATTCGGACAGTTCAAAATCGAAGGACGTACGATAGAACTTTTTAACCTTATCGAGCATTATATGTATTACATGGTAAAACCGGAATGCCGTGACGAGGCAAGACTTCTGCTGATGTGCCAGCTCGTTTCACAAGGAATTATCAAAACGGCATTCTGATTATTTATTATGAATTATCAATATTTATTGCAAGTGATTAGTGATTATAAATGAGGTGCTGAATTGTTTAATATAATCAAAACAATAAGACGTGATATACAACTGATACGAAAAAGCGACCCCGCCGCAAGAGGGACACTAGAAATCCTGCTGACATATCCGACATTGAGAGCTGTCCGCTGTTAT
Source organism: uncultured Ruminococcus sp. (assembly GCA_947176565.1). GTDB lineage: Bacteria > Bacillota > Clostridia > Oscillospirales > Ruminococcaceae > Ruminococcus. The sequence goes on along the minus strand of CAMWRC010000029.1, from coordinate 1,382 downwards.
CGTATCGCGCACTGGTTCTACCGGCACAGAAGATTCACAGCTGCACGGATTATCTCACAGTGGGCGCGCAGCAAGACCGGAATCGAAATTCATCCCGGAGCAAAAATAGGAAAAGGTCTTTTTATAGATCATGGAATGGGCGTTGTAATCGGAGAAACGGCTGTCATAGGCGATAACTGTCTGCTGTATCAGGGAGTAACCCTTGGCGGTACGGGTAAAGACAAGGGAAAACGTCACCCGACTCTGGGAAACAATGTACTTGTAGGTGCAGGAGCAAAAGTTCTCGGACCTTTTACTGTAGGAAACAATGTGAAAATAGCCGCAAATGCTGTCGTACTCAATGCTATCCCCGATAACTGCACAGCTGTCGGAGTTCCGGCACATATCGTCAGAATGAACGGAAAAAAGGTTCACAAGGTTACCTCCGATATTGACCAGATTCACATTCCCGACCCTGTATCTCAGGAAATATGCAGACTTCATGCGGAAATTGATTCGCTGAAAAAAGAAATTGCCAAACTGAAAAAATAACAGTTATTATGTATATATTCTGTGTGATATTTTTGTGCATAACGGAGAACTTTTTAAAAAGTGCCTGAAAAAAATCCGAAGAATGTCCGAAAGCGTGCTATAATTATAACAAATTTATCATGGAGGTTATATTATGGAAAACATTACTATTTCAGATGAAACAAAGCAGCTTATCAAAGACTTTTTCAACAACACAAAGGATTTTTGTCTTTCCGATTATCGTAAGCCTGAAAATCCCACAAAAGCCAAAGTTCAGGATACTTATTTTCAGATTATCCGTAAGGACAACGACTGGAGAAACTGGAGAAAAATTGACTTTCATTTTGAAGTCCAGTTCAAGTTCTGCATTGAAAGTTCTGATAATAATTCACGGGCAGAAGATAATATTAAGAGTATTTATATTTTTGCCCATCTTGAAACCGACAAGAAAACAGTTAAATATTTTGAGGATAATTCCGCACACCCTACACTTTATACAACTATATCAACATATTACGTTTTATTAGGTAAAAGAATACTTGCTAATTTTTCAACAAAAGAAAATACTTTGAAAACACTTGAAAACATAGCTGAAATTCTCAGAAACGGTGAATTTAAGCATCTCGGTGATTTGGCTGATTCCTGTCAGGCAGTCAGTGGGGTATAATAATGGCAGTAAGACCGGTTTATATACCCAAAAATTCAGCATCTTTTTATCCTGCTGCAAATATTTAAGTTTAACAAGGATTATTATAGTTTTGTTTCTTTATCCGAATCAGGTTGTATACCATAAAGTTTTTGATGCACTTGATAAATATAAGGCAAATATATTATAATTCAGAAAGGAATTTTTTATGCAGATATATAATTCT
>CAMWRC010000028.1 GCA_947176565.1 uncultured Ruminococcus sp. | reverse complement strand
GTTTTCAATGATTTTCTGTACAAATTCAGGGAATGGCTCTGTTTTAAATTCAGCACCTGTTGTGAGATTCTTGATGATACCGTTATCCAAATCAGCTTCAACCTTATCGCCCTCGCTGATACCGTCAACGGCTTCGGGGCATTCAACGATAGCAAGTCCGATATTGATTGAGTTTCTGTAGAAGATTCTCGCGAAGCTTCTTGCAATTACAAGTGAAACTCCGCTTGCCTTGATTGCAATAGGAGCGTGTTCACGTGATGAACCGCAGCCGAAGTTAAATCCTGCTGTGATGATGTCTCCTGCCTGTACACGTGATACGAACGTCTTGTCCAAATCCTCCATACAGTGTGAAGCAAGTTCTTTATGGTCGCTTGTATTGAGATAACGTGCAGGAATGATAACATCTGTATCGACGTTGTCACCGTATTTTATAACATTTCCTGTATACTTCATTTTGATGAACTCCTTTCATATATTCCAGGGACTTGTGATTTTACCTGTGATTGCACTTGCTGCTGCTGTTGCCGGACTTGCAAGGTAGACTTCGGATTCAACGTGTCCCATACGTCCTACAAAGTTTCTGTTTGTTGTAGCGACAGCACGTTCACCGGCGGCAAGGATTCCCATATATCCGCCGAGACAAGGTCCGCAAGTCGGAGTTGAAACTACAGCTCCCGCTTCTATGAATATTTTAAGCAGTCCCTGTTCCATAGCGTCAAGATAAATCTGCTGAGTTGCCGGAATAACAATAACACGTACACCCTTTGCACATTTTTTGCCTTTCATGATTTCAGCGGCTTCCTGTAAATCTTCAAGTCTGCCGTTTGTACATGAACCGATTACAACCTGCTGTATCTCTATATCACCGAACTGGTCAAAAGTCTTTGCATTCTCCGGAAGATGCGGGAATGATACAGTAGGTTCAATTTCAGAAAGATTGATGTCAATTACCTCATCATATACAGCATCGTCATCAGCCTTGAAAATCTTTGGTTCTGCGCCGCCGTGAGCCTTGATATATTCAAGAGTAATATCATCAACGGCAAAAATGCCATTCTTTGCGCCGGCTTCAATTGCCATATTTGCAATGCAGAGACGGTCAGCCATTGAAAGTGCGGAAAGTCCCTCGCCGCTGAATTCCATTGAGCGGTACAGTGCGCCGTCAACTCCGATTTTTCCGATTATATGCAGGATAACATCTTTTCCGGAAACGTATTTTCTGAGTTTTCCTGTAAGATTGAACTTTATAGCCGACGGAACTTTAAACCATGCTTTTCCTATAGCCATACCGCACGCCATATCAGTTGAGCCTACGCCGGTTGAGAATGCGCCAAGTGCGCCGTATGTGCAGGTATGGGAATCAGCTCCGATAACTACATTTCCGGCAGTAACGAGACCTTTTTCGGGAAGCAGAGCGTGTTCGATTCCCATTTCGCCTACGTCATAGAAGTGTGTTACATCATTTGCACCGCAGAAATCACGGCACATCTTGCACTGTTCGGCAGCCTTGATGTCCTTGTTCGGGGCGAAATGGTCCATAACCATTGTTACTTTGTTCTTGTCAAAAACGCCCTCTTTATTGAGTTTTGCAAATTCCTTGATAGCAACCGGCGATGTAATATCATTGCCGAGTACAAGGTCAAGCTCTGCAAGAATTAACTGTCCTGCCTGAACGCTGTCCAGTCCTGCATGAGCTGCAAGAATTTTCTGAGTCATTGTCATACCCATTTTTATATCCTTCCTTTCAAATAATTATTTTTTATAATTTTTTAACAGAATACCTGAATAGTAATATAAGCTGTAAAAGCAGTCATCGGGCATAAAATTTTCATAGTATTCCTCTAAGTCATCTTCTGTGTAATCTTCGGGGAGAAGATATTTTTCGTCAAGCATATCAGAAAAATTTGACAATGGCTGAACACCTTCAAACCATTCTGCATCAGTACTTTCGTTGCATACTTCAAGATAGTAGTCAAAACTTTTATCAAGTTCTTTCACAAGCCATTCAGCTTCAGAAGTATTCGTATGTTTTGCTTTTTTGTGAATTCTTATCAGAAAAACAAGTGCAAACGGAGCAGGTGTAAACAGTGTTGATTGATGCTCAAAATCTGATATATTATCAAGAGCCTCATTCATTTCTTTAATATTCTGCATACTGTCAAGAATATCAAGATATTTGGGATAGTTTTCCGCCGTACTGTAAGCCGTCACCATTCTGTTCCACGGAATATCACTGATTTTAAGATTGTTGATATATTCTTTGATACTGTCCATAATCTTAATATCTCCTTATAATCATATTATGATTTTATTTATTACCCGTCTTTAAAGCCTTTGGACTTTCATTTGCCGTACTCCAGACTTTGAATTTTTCGTACAGAACTGAAATCCATCTGAAAATAAAATCTACGATAATTGATGCTGCAAGCGACATCACAGTAAGTATCAGCAGGTCAATCCATACGCTTTTTGTGCTGTACACGATTTTTGTTGCTTCAAGGAAATAATAACAGAAAAATGAATGAATAAGCCATATATTCGTACTGTGCTTACCAAGATAGCCGAAAATCTTCTTGACAGGCTTTACACCGTCAAAGAACTGCGATACCAGTACAATGAATGATATTACATACACGATGTCAAACAAATCGCCCACAACAAAACTTCTGCACCACATAACCGCAGCAACGGCAACAAGTGATACAATTGTACTGCATGGTATTTCTGAAAGCTTTTTCTTCATTTTAACTATTGCATCAAATTTCGCAAATGTTATTCCCGCAAAGAAACACTGAGCAGGATTGTCAAGCGCAAGCAGTTTGTTATAAAAGAAATTACTTCCAAGTCTGTTGAACGCCTCAACAGATTTAAGCGCAGGAAAAAAGCTTCTTGCGAGAATATCTATTATGAATACAATAAACAGTTCAACCGCAAAATATTTGTTTTTGCGCAGGAGGATAAAATAAACCAATCCCAGAAGCATTACGCATATATATGTCTGGATAAACCACCATTCGTTGTTTATACTGTAGGATAAAGCAAAGAAATTTGATATAACAGCTGTTATAAGCGTTTTCAAATCCTGTACATTATATCTTGTGCAGAGATTATTTATATCATCTCCTGAACGCCGGAAAAATATAAATGCTATAGGTACAAATATTACGAATACTTTCCAGTAGTTTCTGAAAAGTCTGACAACAGAATCAAACAAAGAATATTTTCCTTTTTCCATCTGCCTATACATACCATATCCGCCGAGGAAAAAGAAAACAGCCACACACAGACGTACATTTGATGCCAGACTTCCGAGGTATCCTTCTGTGACGAATCCTTTCCAGAGAGATTTGAATCCCTCAAATCCTTTCGGATAACGGTCACTGAATCCTGCGAGATGATGAAGCAGCATCATTATAACCGCTATCCCTTTTAATGCCTTTGTATCTTCACGACTAAACATATTATTTATTTATTTATTTATTATTGCTCCCTTGTCAGCAGACGAAACCATAGAAGCATAACGTTTAAGATAACCGGTAATTCCCTCTTTTTTCTTTATCGGCATTGATTTGCGGCGTTCTGCAAGTTCTTCGTCAGAAATTTCAAGATTAATGCTGTAGTTCGGAATATCAATGGAAATTATATCGCCGTCTTTGACATATGCGATAGTGCCGCCGTTTACGGCCTCTGGAGAGACATGACCGATAGCTGCACCTCTTGTTGCACCGCTGAATCTTCCGTCAGTGATGAGTGCTACTGTTGAGCCGAGACCTGCTCCCTGAATTGCAGAAGTAGGCGAGAGCATTTCACGCATTCCCGGACCACCGGCAGGACCTTCATAGCGGATAACAACAACGTCTCCTGCCTTGATTCCGCCCTCATAAATAACCTTGATAGCTTCTTCCTCACTATCAAATACTCGTGCAGGACCGTTGTGTACAAGCATTTCAGGAGCTACTGCACTTCTCTTGACAACGCATCTGTCCGGAGCAAGATTTCCGCGCAGAACTGCAATTCCGCCTGTTTCGCTGTAGGGATTGTCAATCGGACGTATTGTATCAGGGTCTTTATTGATACAGCCGGAAATATTTTCGCCTACGGTCTTTCCTGTAACTGTCATGCAGTCGAGATTTATCAAATCTTTTTTTGAAAGTTCATTCAGAACTGCATATACTCCGCCTGCTTCGTTCAAATCCTCCATATATGTATGACCGGCAGGAGCAAGATGACAGAGATTAGGCGTTTTTGCACTGATTTCATTTGCAATATCAAGATTGATATTGACTCCGCATTCGTTGGCAATTGCCGGAAGATGAAGCATACTGTTTGTCGAACAGCCGAGAGCCATATCAGCAGTAAGAGCATTCATGAACGCTTTTTCCGTCATGATGTCAAGCGGACGGATATTGTTTCTATAGAGTTCCATAACCTGCATACCAGCCATTTTGGCAAGCTTTATTCTTTCGGAATAAACAGCCGGAATTGTGCCGTTTCCTCTGAGTCCCATGCCTAAAACTTCAGTAAGGCAGTTCATTGAGTTTGCTGTATACATTCCGGAGCATGAACCGCAGGTAGGACAGGCATTGTTTTCGTATTCCTCAACGTCCTCAAGTGACATTTTGCCGGCAGTGTAAGCTCCTACAGCCTCGAACATACTTGAAAGACTTGTTTTCTTTCCTTTTACGTGACCGGCAAGCATAGGACCGCCGCTTACGAATATTGTCGGAACGTTTATTCTTGCCGCAGCCATGAGAAGTCCGGGGACATTTTTATCACAGTTCGGAATCATAACAAGCGCGTCAAAATGATGTGCAAGTGCCATGCATTCAGTTGAATCGGCAATCAAATCGCGGGTAACAAGGGAATATTTCATTCCGGTGTGACCCATAGCAATACCGTCGCATACTGCAATTGCAGGGAATACCACAGGTGTACCGCCGTTCATGGCAACGCCGAGCTTTACAGCCTCAACGATTTTATCTATATTCATATGTCCGGGTACTATTTCATTATACGATGATACAATACCTACAAGCGGACGTCTCATTTCCTCTTTAGTATGTCCGAGTGCGTTGAAAAGTGAACGCTGTGAAGCTTTTTCAACTCCCGAACAGAAAAAATTTTCACTCATAATTTTTACCTCACTTATCACTATATCTTTCGGATTCTGCCTGTACCGAAGGATTCGGATTCAAATCAGTATTTGCATAATATCAATATAAAAACAGGTGACGGAACTGTTATGAACCGTCACCCGAATTACGTCCGATTCACAGCCGAAAAATTCCGGATTGCAAATCAGCAATTGTCAATTACTGATTCTCAGTTGTTGATGAACTTGTCTTCCTCGTTGTTCCAGCTGTAGAGCTTTCTGATTTCCTCGCCAACCTTTTCAGCAGGGTGTTCGGAAGCAAGTTTTCTCATAGCCTTGAAGTGAACCTGTGAACCTGCATTTGACATATCAAGCAGGAAGTCCTTTGCAAAAGTACCGTCCTGAATATCTGAAAGAATCTTCTTCATAGCTTTCTTTGTATCTTCTGTGATAATCTTAGGACCTGTGATATAGTCGCCGTATTCAGCTGTATTTGAAATAGAATATCTCATGCCTGCGAAACCGCTCTGATAGATAAGATCAACGATGAGCTTCATTTCGTGGATACATTCAAAGTAAGCATTTCTCGGGTCGTATCCTGCTTCAACGAGAGTTTCAAATCCAGCCTGCATAAGTGCGCATACACCGCCGCAGAGTACAGCCTGTTCGCCGAAAAGGTCTGTTTCTGTTTCTGTTCTGAATGTAGTTTCGAGAACGCCTGCACGTGCGCCGCCGATTGCAAGACCGTATGCCAGAGCCATTTCCTGAGCTTTGCCTGTAGCGTCCTGATGTACAGCAACGAGACAAGGAACGCCCTTTCCTGCCTGATATTCTGAACGTACTGTGTGTCCGGGTCCCTTAGGTGCAATCATTGTAACATCAACATCAGCCGGAGGAACGATACAGCCGAAGTGAATATTGAAACCGTGTGCGAACATGAGCATATTGCCGGCTTCAAGATTGGGTTCGATATCCTCTTTGTAGAGCTTAGCCTGTTTTTCATCGTTAATAAGAATCATGATAATATCAGCCTGTTTTGCAGCTTCAGCAGCAGTAAATACTTCAAATCCCTGCTTTACAGCCTTGTCCCATGATTTTGAGCCTTCGTACAGACCAATGATAACTCTGCCCTTGTCGCCGAGTGATTCCTTAGCGTTGAGAGCGTGTGCGTGACCCTGTGAGCCGTAACCGATTACAGCAATTGTCTTGCCGTAGAGAAGTGAAAGGTCGCAGTCCTGTTCATAAAAAACCTTAGCAGTATTTTCCATCGTGAAAAACTCCTTTATAAAATTATTAAATTTATGTAATTGCTTATCAGGCAATTATAAACATTATTTAAATATATTTGAATACATTATTTTTCAGTTTTCAGGCAGTTGTCGCCGCGTTCAATGGCAATCATACCTGTGCGGCACATTTCCATAATGCCGTATGGCTTCATGAGTTCGATAAACGCATCAATCTTTGAAGTTTCACCAGTGAGTTCGCACACAAGCGCAGTAGGTGAGTAATCAACAATCTTTGAACGGAATATCTCAACAGCAGTCATAATATCCTGACGTGTAGCCGGAGTATTTCTCACCTTTATCAGCAGAAGTTCGCGTATAACTGTTTCGTGCTGGTCAAGAACCTCGACTTCCTTTACATCATGAAGCTTTTCGAGCTGTTTTACGATTCTGTGCTTTATGTCATCATCACCGTGGAAAACTACGGTAATACGTGAAAATCCGCTTGATTCTGTTTCTCCCACGGTAAGACAGTCGATATTGAATCCGCGCCGTGTGAACATTCCGGAGACTCTTGACAGCACACCCGAAACATTCGATACAATAACGCCGATAACGAACTGATTATTTTCCATATTTTCCACCTCACTTTATCTCGGTAATGATGTCATCAATAGAGCCGCCCGGCGGAAGCATAGGGAGAACAAATTCATTGCAGTCAACCGCACAGTCAATAACAAACGGCGAATTTACGGAAAATGCTTCTTCTGCTGCCTTTTCGAGTTCCTCAGCCGTGAACGCTCTTGCACCCTTTGCACCGAATGCTTCTGCAAGCTTGACGAAATCCGTCTGACGTGCAAGAGTGGTATTTGAATAATGTTTGTCAAAAAAGAGCGTCTGCCATTGTCTTACCATGCCGAGTACGCCGTTGTTCATGATAACGATTACAATAGGGGTATTCTGTGAAACTGCCGTAGCAAGTTCGTTGAGATTCATTCCGAAGCTTCCGTCGCCGGTAAAGAGGATAGTACGTCTGCCCTCAGCTGCCGATGCACCGATAGCCGCGCCGAGTCCGTAGCCCATAGTTCCGAGACCTCCGCTTGTAAGGAATGTACGTGGATTTTTAAGCGGATAACGCTGTGCAGTCCACATCTGATGCTGTCCTACATCAGTTACGACAATGTCATGCTCGTCCGCCTTTGAGCTGATGATGTCGATTATCTGATAGGGCGTAAGGTGGTTTTCCGCAATCATATCCGAACGTCCGCACTTGTGAGTACAGCTGTCGCAGCGTTTTGCAAATGCACTGTTTGTTGCACTTTTGAGACGTTCGGCTTCTTCTGCACGGAGTTCCTCGATACGCTTGTCCCATTCCGGACGTTCAACGGCGGAAAGCATAGGAATCAGGCGGAACAGAGCATCTTTAATATCGCCCTCGATTGAAAGATTGGCAGTGATATTCTTGTCAAGCTCTGCATTATCAATGTCTATGTGTATTATCTTAAAATTCTTATTGAATCGTTTTTTGTCGCCTGTTGCACGGTCTGAGAAGCGCGCGCCTAGTGTAATAACAAGGTCAGCCTCGTCCTGCGCTACAGATGAAGCATAATGACCGTGCATACCATTCATTCCTAAAAATTTCGGATTGTCGGACGGTACAGCTGAAAGTCCCATAAGTGAGCAGCCCATAGGAGCATCAATCTTTTCCGCAAGCCTGAGCAGCTCAGAAGCTGCTTTTCCTGAAATAATTCCGCCGCCGAAGTATATATACGGTCTTTTTGATTCCATAATCATTTCAGCAGCCTGACGGAGTTTTTTCTCTGATGCGAAATTCAGCGGATAAGGTCTTACGGGGTCTTTTTTCGGTTCAAAATCCCATGAAGCGGTCTGAACGTCCTTGGGAATATCCACCAGAACAGGACCTGGACGTCCTGATTTTGCGATTTTGAATGCAGTGCGGAGCGTATCTGCCAGTTCGCGTATATCCTTTACAATGAAATTATGTTTTGTTACAGGCATGGTAATGCCAACAATATCGACTTCCTGAAAGCTGTCGCGTCCGATAAGGCTTGTGGGGACATTGCCGGTTATAGCCACAAGCGGAACGGAATCAAGATAAGCTGTAGCGATACCGGTAACAAGATTTGTTGCTCCCGGACCTGATGTTGCGATGCATACGCCGACTTTTCCGGTAGCCCTTGCATAGCCGTCGGCAGCATGGGCAGCACCCTGTTCATGGGCAGCGAGAATATGGTTTATTCTGTTTCTGTTGAGATACAGCTCGTCGAACAGATTTATTACCTGTCCGCCGGGATAGCCGAAAACGGTATCACAGCCCTGTTCGATAAGCGTCTCAACGATTATTTTTGCGCCGTTTATTAACATAAAATCCTCCTGTTCTGAAAATTCATACTGATGCACAGAGACATCAAACAAAAAGTCTCCGACTTCTGCCGGAGACTGCTGCTCATACCGCTCATAAGTGCATTGTATCAAGCAATAGTACCACACGGGCAGAACGAAAAACGACTACAGCCGCTAATGACCGTGCCGACTATAATAATAGTACCGGAATAAAAATTTACGGTTTTCATTATTGTCCGCCCCTTTGATAAAATGCTATTGAAATCATTATAACACCTCAAAACACAAAAATCAATAGGGACGGACAATTTTATTATAGATTTATTAATTCTGCACAAATTGAACAGAATTTATTCATACACAATCAGTAAATATTATTGCTTTTCAGAGCCTGAAAGCATTCTGTTGACCGCTGTTACGAGAGCTTTTATTGATGATACGACAATATCGTTGTCGATTCCTGCTCCCCACCAGCTTTTTCCGTCCGCGATTATTTCAACGTATGATACGGCTTTTGATGATGAGCCGATTTCGAGTGAATGCTCTGTATATGTATTTATATTATAGTCAAGACCAGTATAGGAGCGTACAGCGTTGCTTACTGCATCAAGACGTCCGTTTCCGGTATCGGCGGCAACAGCTTTTTTGCCGTTGTACATAAGGGTTACTGTGGCTTCAATGCCGTTGCACTGAACGTAGTGAGCTTCTGTGACATTAAGGGGAGATGCAATATCCACGAACTGCGACTTGAATATTTCATATACTTCATCGGGCATGAGTTCTTTATGCTTATGGTCGGAAACGCCTTTTACTGCATAGCCGACTGATTCGCGCATTTTTTTTGGCAGATTATATCCGAAGCGTGTTTCAAGGATATAGCCGATTCCGCCCTTGCCGGACTGACTGTTTATACGTATTACATCGGCGGAGTATTCACGTCCCAAATCTTCGGGGTCTATGGGCAGATACGGAACTGTCCAGTGTTCTGTGTGACCTTCTTCACGCCATTTCATTCCCTTTGCGATAGCGTCCTGATGTGAGCCGCTGAATGCTGCAAATACAAGTTTTCCGCTGTATGGAGAACGCTCGTATACGTTCATACGTGTAACTCTTGTGTAAAGCTCTGTGATTTTCGGAATATCTGAAAAATCAAGTTCAGGTTCAACGCCCTGTGAGAACATATTCATTGCCAGTGTGATAA
>CAMWRC010000027.1 GCA_947176565.1 uncultured Ruminococcus sp. | reverse complement strand
CAAGCTTTACCTTATCTCCCGGCACAATTCTGATATAATTCATTCTGAGCTTGCCCGAAACGTGTGCGAGAACCTCGTGTCCGTTTTCGAGCTGAACCTTGAACATTGCATTAGGAAGTGCGTCTGTGACAACTCCCTCGACTTCGATTACGTCTTCCTTAGACATTGGCAGCCTCCTTAACGCTCGTTTCCGCTGAATGTTCTCAGCAGAGTCCTGAGCTTTTTATCGGTTAAATCATTAATATCAATCATACTTTTAGTAAGAGCGAGATGCTTTATATTCTTGCGTTTAGGTGCCGCAAGTCTGCGGCTTTTTCCATCGGCTATCATACAGAAATCATCGCCGGAGGAAACCACAACGAAAAATTTTCCGCCGTCCCGTCCTGCCGTTGCTTTCACAACAGCACCTGTATTAAGCTTCACAATAAGAATCCTCCGTCAGGGTTTGGTCAATATTACAGGACCATCAGGAGTTATTGCGATCATATGCTCAAAGTGAGCAGACAGCGAACCATTTTTCGTAACCACGGTCCAACCGTCCTTGAGAGTTTTTACGTCGTCGCCTTTCTGATTTATCATAGGCTCGATGCAAATTGTCATTCCGGAAACGAGTCTCGGACCATGCCCTGCACGTCCCCAGTTCGGAACTTCCGGTGATTCGTGAACCTCTCTGCCGATGCCGTGGCCGCAGTAATTTCTTACAATCCCGTAGCCTCGTGAAGCACAATACTCCTCTACAGCATGAGAAATATCTCCGATTCTTGCCCCTGCCTCAGCTGCGGCGATACCTTTATAAAGGCTTGCCTCCGTAACCTCCAGCAATGCTTTGGCTTCATCAGAAATTTTACCCACAGGGAAAGTCCAGCAGCTGTCTCCGTTGAAGCCCTTGTACGCAGCTCCGGTGTCGATGCTCACTATGTCCCCTTCCTTTAATCTGTGGTTTGCCCTCGGTATTCCATGGATTACCTCATCATTGACTGAGATGCAGGCATTCGCCGGAAAACCGTAAAGACCCTTAAAGCAGGATTTGCAGCCGTGCCGTGAATAATATTCACCGACGAGCTTATCAACATCAAGTGTTGACATACCCGGCTTTAACCTTTCGCCCGCGTACCATATTGCGCCGCAGGTAATTCTACCTGCTTCACGCATTATGGCGAGTTCGGACTGTGATTTGATAGATATGCTCATCACTCAACTCCTACAGCAGCGAGTGTAAGCTTTGAAGTATCGGCAACTTCCTCCTGACCCTCTACTGTAACAAGTTTTCCCTGTGCAGCATAGTAATCCTTGAGAGGAGCTGTCTTTTCGTGATAAGTAGCAAGACGGTCGAGAACTACTTCCGGCTGGTCGTCCTTGCGGATTACAGTCTTGTCGCCGCACTTATCGCATACGCCCTCGATTTTTGAAGGCTTATACTGAATGTGATATGATGCACCGCAGCCCTGACAAACACGTCTTCCTGAAACTCTCTGCTTGATTGTTTCATCTGCTACGCTAATTTCAATAACCTTGTCGATTGTGATACCCATAGCATCGAGAGCCTCTGCCTGAGGAACTGTTCTCGGAAAACCATCAAGAATGAAGCCTTCCTTGCAATCGTCCTCTGCGATTCTCTCTTTAAGAATACCGATTACGATTTCATCAGAAACCAATGCGCCGGCGTCCATAGCAGCCTTTGCCTTGAGTCCGTACTCAGTGCCGTTCTTGGCAGCCTCGCGAAGAATATTGCCTGTTGAAATCTGCGGGATATTCAGCTTTTCGGAAACCACTTCCGCCTGAGTACCCTTACCTGCGCCCGGTGCGCCTAAAAAGATAAGATTCATGTGATATATCCTCCTTACCGCTTATGAAAGGAATCCCTTATGGTGTCTCATCATAAGCTGAGATTCAAGTGTACGTGTTGTCTCAAGGGCAACGCTTACCGCGATGAGTATTGTAGTACCGCCCATTGAAAGCGACTGGAGCTTCTGGTCTGCCATTGAGAAGAAAATCGGGATAATGGCGATGATTCCGAGGAATACAGCTCCGACGAGAGCAATTTTTGAAAGAACTCTCTGAATATAGTCAGATGTGGGCTTACCCGGTCTGATTCCCGGTATACCGCCGTTGCTCTGACGAAGATTGTTTGCTATCTCTATAGGATTATACTGGATAGATACATAGAAATAGTTGAACGCAATGATGAGTATGAAATAAAGCACTGCGTATGACCAGCTTCTTGTTGAGAAGAAGTGGCAGAAATGATAGTAGAAGCCCGTTGTCTTGGTGGGCTGACCTGCAAAAAGCTGAATCGTTGACGGAAGCGACATGAAAGACATAGCAAAGATGATAGGCATAACGCCGCTCATCATTACCTTTACAGGAATGTGTGTTTTCTGTCCGCCATACTGTTTTCTGCCTACGACGCGCTTTGCGTACTGTATCGGAATACGTCTTTCCGCCTCGTTCATAAATACAATGAATGCAAATTCAGCGATTATGAAGAGAACGTAGCCTATGGTTACAAAGAGATATTTTGAAGGTTCCTCTTTTATGAGTGATACGAGTGTACCAGCATCAACAGGGAAACGTGCCGCGATACCTGAAAAAAGTATCATTGATACGCCGTTGCCGATACCTTTTTCACTTATTCTGTTGCCCATCCATACTACGAATGAAGCACCTGCAACAAAACAGGCAATTATTACTGCTGCCGAGAAATACATTTCCCAGCCGCTGCTGTATTTCAGAGCACTTGTTACTGCGCCGGAATCTCCGGTAGCTGTCATTCTCTTGAGGGTAAGATAATAAGCAAATCCCATGAATACTGCCAGTGCCATAGCAACGGCAGTTGTAATCTTGTTGAGTTTCTTGCGCCCCTCTTCGCCCTCGTCACGCAGTCGTTCAAGCGGCGGCAGAGCATATGTCAGCAGCTGCATGATAATCGACGCATTGATGTATGGTGTGATTGAAAGCGAGAACAACGTCGCCTGTGAAAGCGCACCGCCGGTTATGGTGTTCAGATATTCGAGGAAGTTTCCGTTTGTGGCGTTCTGTTCCATCCAGCTTCTTACTACGGAAGTATCAAGAAACGGAACTGCAACGGCACTGCCGAATCTGAAAATGACAATCATGAGTAATGTGTAGAGAAGCTTTTTCCTGATTTCGGGAATACTCCAAGCACGTTTCAGTGTCTGAAACACATTACATCACCTCAGTCTTTCCGCCTGCCTTTTCAATTTTCTCAACAGCACTCTGAGAGAATTTTGCAGCTTTGACAGTGAGCTGAACTGTAAGCTCTCCGTTTCCGAGAATCTTAACGCCGTCAAGCTCCTTCTTGATAAGACCTGCTGCCTTAAGAAGTTCAGCATCAACTACTGTACCGTTCTCAAACTTGTTGAGGTCTGATACATTTACTGTCGCATACTCTACAGCGAAGATATTGTTGAAGCCTCTTTTCGGAATACGTCTTGCAAGCGGCATCTGACCGCCCTCAAAACCGATTCTTACGCCGCCGCCTGAACGAGCGTTCTGTCCTTTATGACCCTTTCCAGCTGTCTTTCCGTTTCCTGAGCCGTGGCCTCTGCCTACGCGCTTAACAGCCTTGTTGGAATCCGGTGCCGGTGTCAATTCGTGGATTTTCATAATTTGCACCTCCTTATTTACGCTTCAGTAACCTCGATGAGGTGTGAAATTTTCTTAATCTTTCCCTGTGTCTGGGAATTATCAGGCTGTGTGGTCACATCGCCGATTTTTCTGAGACCCAATGACTGGGCAGTGGCAATCTGGTCTTTCTTGCAGCCTATGAGGCTCTTAACGAGCTTGATATTCTTAGCCATTGTCAAGTCCTCCTTAACCTAAAATTTCCTTGACGGACTTGCCTCTTTTCTCAGCTACTTCCTTGGCAGAAGTGCAGGCTTTGAGTCCGTTTATCGTAGCTCTTACTACGTTGCAGGGATTATTGGAACGAAGTGACTTTGTTCTGATGTCCTTGATGCCTGCTACTTCGATAACCGCACGTACAGGACCGCCGGCGATAACACCGGTACCAGGTGCAGCGGGCTTCATAAGAACTCTGCCTGCGCCGAATGCGCCGACTATCTCATGAGGGATAGTAGTACCCTTGAGAGCTACCTTGCAGAGGTTCTTCTTAGCGTCCTCGATACCCTTGCGGATAGCGTCCGGAACTTCTCCTGACTTTCCGAGACCAAAGCCTACAGTGCCATTGCCGTCGCCGACAACAACGAGTGCGGAGAACTTCATGATACGGCCGCCCTTGACAGTCTTGGAAACTCTGTTGATTGCAACAACCTTTTCCTGAAGTTCAGGAGCCTGTGTTTCAATATTAGCCATTATTTTACCTCCCTCTTAGAACTGTAATCCGTTTTCACGGGCACCCTCGGCGAGTTCCTTTACTCTGCCGTGGTAGAGGTAGCCGCCTCTGTCGAATACGACTTCAGTGATACCCTTAGCTGCTGCATTCTTTGCAATCATCTCGCCGACCTTGCGGGCACCTTCAACGTTGCCGCCATTGCCCTCAAAGCCCTTATCCATGCTTGATGCGGAAGCAAGAGTAACGCCGTTTACATCGTCTATAATCTGAGCATATATATGCTTAGAAGAACGGAAGACATTAAGACGCGGACACTCTGGAGTACCGGAAATCTTATGGCGGACTCTGCGGTGTCTCTTAAGTCTTGCCTTATTGCTGTCAAATTTCTTTACCATAGCAATCTGCTCCTTTTAATTACTTCTTGCCCTTACCGGCCTTGCCTTCCTTGCGGATAATATGCTCGCCGGCATATCTGATACCCTTGCCCTTGTACGGCTCAGGCGGACGCTTTTCGCGGATTTCAGCTGCAAACTGACCTACAGCCTGCTTATCGATACCGCTCACAACGATTCTGTTCGGCTGAGGAACATCAAGCTTGATTGTATCTGTTTCCTCGAGAACAACAGGGTGAGAAAATCCGAGATTCAGATTTACCTTGTTTCCTGATTTTGCGGCACGATAACCAACGCCCTCGATTTCGAGAGTCTTTGAATATCCGTTTGTTACACCCTCAACCATATTGGCGATGAGAGTTCTTGTAAGACCATGAAGTGAACGGTGCATCTTGTCGTCACTTGGTCTTGTTACTGTGATAACACCTTCGCCGAGTTCAATACCCAGCTCTGTGCTGAACTGTTTTGTAAGCTCGCCCTTAGGTCCCTTTACTGTGAGGCAGTTATTGTCGTTCTTTACCTCTACACCTGCGGGAACTGCAATAGGCATTCTGCCGATTCTTGACATGATAGCTCCTCCTTACCAGATGTATGCGAGTACTTCGCCGCCGACATTAAGCTCGCGGGCTTTCTTGTCAGTTACGATACCCTTTGAAGTTGAAACGATTGCGATACCCAGACCTTTTCTTACCTTGGGCATATCTGCGCAGCTTGAATAGATACGCAGACCCGGCTTTGAAACTCTTCTGAGTCCTGTGATTACCGGTGATTTATTATCGCCGTATTTGAGCGTGATCCTGATAACACCCTGCTTTCCGTCCTCAATTACCTGAAAGCCCTTTACATATCCCTCGTCAACGAGTATCTGTGTGATAGCCTTCTTTACATTTGAAGCGGGAACGTCAACTGTGGCGTGTTTAGCAGTATTCGCATTGCGGATTCTTGTTAAAAGATCAGCGATTGTATCTGTGATTTGCATTCAGATGACCTCCTTTTCGTATTTTACCAGCTTGCCTTCTTTACGCCGGGAATCTGTCCGTCGTGAGCAAGCTCTCTGAAGCAGACACGGCAGATGCCGAATTTCCTGAGGTAAGCGTGGGGTCTGCCGCAGATTTTGCATCTGTTGTATGCTCTTGTGGAATACTTGGGAGTTCTTTTCTGCTTGTTAATCATTGCCTTCTTAGCCATTTTCTTTCCTCCCTGATTACTTGATGAACGGCGCACCGAGAAGTGAGAGAAGCTCTCTGCCCTCTTCGTCGGTGTTGGCTGTGGTGATGAAGTTGATGTCCATACCTCTTACCTTGTCTATCTTGTCGTACTCGATTTCAGGGAAGATGAGCTGTTCCTTAACGCCGGTGGAGTAATTTCCTCTGCCGTCGAAGGAGTTTGCACTGATTCCTCTGAAGTCGCGTACACGGGGGAATGCAACATTGAAGAGCTTATCAACAAATTCATACATCTTTTCGCCTCTGAGGGTAACTTTTACGCCGATAGGCATTCCCTCACGGAGCTTAAAGTTAGCAACTGACTTCTTAGCTCTGCACACTACAGGCTTCTGACCTGTGATTGCTGCTATATCAGTCATGATAGCATCAATTACCTTTGCGTTATCTTTTGCCTCGCCTGCACCTACATTGATAACAACCTTATCAAGCTTCGGTATCTGCATAACGCTCTTGTAGCCGAACTTCTTCATCAGTGCGGGAGCAACGTCGCTAACATAAAAATCTTTTAATCTTGCCATTGTCGTTTCTCCTTTTAATTATTCAAAAGACTTGCCGCACTTCTTGCAGACGCGGAGTTTCTTTCCGTCCTCAATAATGTGACCTACTCTTGTGGGCTTGCCGCACTTAGGACATACGAGCTGTACCTTGCAGGCATACACAGGAGCTTCTGTTCTGACGATTCCGCCCTGCTGACCCATTCTCTGGGGTTTTACGTGCTTTGTGATAACGTTGATTCCCTCAACGATTACCTTGCCCTCCTTGGGGCTTACTTCTGCGACCTTACCGGTTTTTCTGTCGCCGTTCTTATCGTACTTATCCGTGTACTTACCTGTAAGCAGGACAACTGTGTCACCGGTCTTTACGTGAACTTTACTCATGATATGTGACACCTCCGATTAAAGAACTTCGGGAGCGAGGCTGAGGATTTTCGTGTATTCCTTTTCACGAAGCTCCTTGGCAACAGGTCCGAAAATACGTGTACCCTTTGGGTTTTTGTCTTCCTTGATAATAACAGCAGCGTTCTCATCGAAGCGGATATATGTTCCGTCCTCACGTCTGAGACCCTTTGCTGAACGAACGATAACTGCCTTTACAACGTCGCCCTTCTTTACAACGCCTCCGGGTGTTGCTTTCTTTACGGAAGCAACTACAACATCGCCGATATTTGCATATCTGCGTCTTGTACCGCCCAGAACTCTGATACACATAAGCTCCTTTGCGCCTGTGTTATCAGCGACTTTAAGATAAGTCTGCATCTGAATCACAGCGAGTTCCTCCTTTCAAGCTTCAAGCTTTTATAAAATTACTTAGCCTTTTCAATGATATTGGTAACGCGCCATCTCTTGTCTTTGGAAAGCGGACGTGTTTCCATTATCTCGACTCTGTCGCCGATTCTGCATTCATTATTTTCATCATGAGCCTTGAACTTAACAGTATTCTTGATGATTTTCTTATAAAGCGGGTGTTTAACGTTATCAACGATAGCAACTACGACGGTTTTATCCATCTTATCGCTTACAACCTTACCTACTCTTGTTTTTCTAAGGTTTCTCTCAGTAGACATAGCTAAATCCTCCCTTTCTTACTGCTCGGCGGCAAGCTCTGCTGCGCGCAGAGATGTCTTTATACGGGCAATATCTTTCTTTACAGCCTTGATTCTTGCTGTATTCTCAAGCTGATTTACAGCGAGCTGGAAGCGAAGATTGAAGAGCTCTTCCTTAAGGCTTGTAAGCTGCTCATTCATCTCGTTGACAGACATTTCTCTGATTTCAGATGCCTTCATTACTGCTCTCCTCCTTCTTCCTTGGTTACGAACTTGCACTTGATAGGAAGCTTGTGCATTGCAAGACGCATAGCTTCACGTGCGATTTCCTCACTTACGCCCTTTATCTCGAAAAGTACTCTGCCGGGTTTTACAACTGCAACCCAGTATTCCGGAGAACCTTTACCTGAACCCATTCGTGTTTCAGCGGGCTTTTCAGTAATCGGCTTGTCAGGGAAAATCTTTATCCATACCTGACCGCCTCTCTTGATGTAACGCGTCATAGCGATACGGGCAGCTTCAATCTGGTTTGAAGTAATCCATGACGGCTCAAGAGCCTGAAGACCGTAATCACCGTATGTTACCTTATTTCCTCTGTATGCCTTACCCTTAAGACGTCCTCTGTGGACTCTGCGGTATTTTACTCTCTTTGGAAGCAGCATTACTGGTTACCTCCTTCTCTTTTTGCAGCGCGGTTGAATCCTCTGCCTCCGCGTCTGTTTCCGTCGCGTCTGTCATCACGGCGGCGGCGGTTTCCGTCATCACGGCGGTTTCTTCTTTCGGTCTTTTCTCTCTGAGCAGCAGCCTTAGCAGCATCGCCCTTGAGAACTTCTCCCTTGTAAATCCAAACCTTTACGCCGAGCTTTCCGTATGTTGTATCAGCCTCTGCGAATCCGTAATCAATATCAGCGCGGATAGTCTGAAGCGGAATTGTACCCTCGTGATAGCTTTCGCTTCTTGCGATTTCAGCACCGGCAAGTCTGCCTGATACCTTAACCTTGATACCCTTTGCGCCGAGTCTCATAGTTCTGCCGATTGACTGTTTCATAGCGCGTCTGAAAGATACTCTGTTTTCAAGGTCAAGAGCTATCTTTTCTGCAACGAGCTGTGAGTCCATATCGGGCTGTTTTACCTCGACGATATTGAGATAGATTCTGTCCTTGTTCATATTCATCATTTTGCCGAGTTTCTCTCTGAGCTTCTCGATTTCTGCACCCTGTCTGCCGATAACGATGCCCGGCTTAGCACAGTGAATGTGGATTCTTACCTTATCGGCAAAACGCTCGATTTCGATTCTGGGAACACCTGCTGCATACAAGCTCTTCTTAATGAAGTTACGGACATTGTAGTCCTCAACGAGTGTATCGCCGAAATCTGCCTTATTGGCGTACCAGCGTGAATCCCAATCTTTAATAACGCCGACACGAAGACCGTGCGGATTAACTTTCTGTCCCATTAATCAGACCTCCTTGGGATTATTCTTTTTCTTTAAGAACAACTGTGATGTGTGATGTTCTCTTTAATATTCTGAATGCTCTGCCCTGAGCTCTCGGCATGATTCTCTTCATAATCGGACCGGGTGTTACGAAGCACTCTGCCACATAAAGATTATCGCCGTCCATACTGAAATTATTTACGGCATTTGCCTGAGCTGATTTTACAAGCTTTGATACGATAGGACTTGCAGCCTTAGGAGTGAGTTCCAAAGCAGCCAATGCGGTGTCGAGCGGCTTGTTTCTGATAAGATCGAGAACGATCTGCACCTTTCTGGGTGATATACGAGCATTTCTTAAATAAGCTCTCGCTTCCATCTATAGCTCCTCCTTCCGCTTATTTCTTACCGTTGTTCGATGTCTTTGAACCGGCATGACCCTTGTAGGTTCTTGTAGGTGCGAACTCGCCGAGCTTGTGACCTACCATATCCTCTGTTACATATACCGGAACGTGCTTGCGTCCGTCATGAACAGCGAATGTATGACCTACGAAATCAGGGAATATTGTAGATGAACGGCTCCAGGTCTTGAGAACCTTTTTTTCGCCGGCTTCATTCATAGCCATAACTCTCTTGAGGAGAATCTCCTGAACGTATGGTCCTTTTTTAATACTTCTACTCATGTTTCAGTTTCTCCTTTCGATTACTTACCGTTGCGGCGTTTTACGATGAACTTATCGGTTCTGTTGTGAGTCTTACGTGTCTTGTAACCGAGAGCAGGCTTGCCCCAAGGTGTAACAGGTCCCGGACGTCCGACAGGAGATTTACCCTCACCGCCTCCGTGCGGGTGGTCGCATGGGTTCATTACAGAACCGCGGACTGTAGGTCTCCAGCCCATATTTCTTACGCGTCCTGCTTTACCATAGTTCACGTTTTCGTGGTCGATATTTGAAACCTGACCGATTGCAGCCTTACAGCTAATCGGAACTTTTCTCATTTCGCCGGAAGGAAGTCTTACGAGAGCGTATTTTTCTTCCTTACCCATGAGCTGTGCCTGATTTCCTGCACTTCTTACAAGCTGTGCGCCCTTTCCGGGATAAAG
>CAMWRC010000026.1 GCA_947176565.1 uncultured Ruminococcus sp. | reverse complement strand
CAATAACAGCAGCTAATAATCTTCTCTGTGCAATGATTGATAATCATATTCAGCAGGGAAATCAGCTGCGTATCGACCAGCGGCGTGTAATGTTCAAACGCTGTATGGATATGAACGACCGCGCACTCCGGAATATTGTAATCGGACTTGGCGGAAAAATGAACGGCGTTCCACGTGAGGACGGATTCAATATTACTGTTGCTTCTGAAATCATGGCAATTCTCTGTCTTGCAACGGATTTAGGCAATCTTAAAAAACGTCTCGGCAATATTCTCATTGCCTATAATCTTGACGGTGAACCTGTATTCGCCCATGAAATCGGCTGTACTGGTGCTATGACCGCACTGCTGAAAGATGCTCTCAAGCCTAATCTTGTGCAGACGCTTGAAAATAATCCGGCATTTATTCACGGCGGACCATTTGCAAATATCGCTCATGGCTGCAACTCCGTTCGTGCCACAAAGCTTGCACTTAAACTGGGCGATTACTGTATAACAGAAGCCGGATTTGGTTCTGACCTCGGAGCTGAAAAATTCTTTGACATCAAATGTAGATATGGCGGACTGACACCGGCTTGCGTCGTTCTTGTAGCTACGGTACGTGCGCTGAAATACAACGGCGGAGTTCCGAAAAATGAACTTGCAGAAGAAAATCTCTCAGCATTGGAAAACGGTATCGTAAATCTTCAAGCTCATATCGAGAATATGCATAAGTTCCATGTTCCGGTTGTGGTGGCAATCAATCGTTTCCATACCGATACAGACGCTGAACTTGATTTCGTGCGCAATTTCTGTGCTGAAATGGGCGTTGAAGTTTCCATGTGCGAAGTGTTCGCAAAGGGCGGTGAAGGAGGAACAGACCTTGCTGAAAAGGTATGCAGTACGGTTGAACTTTGTAACAGCAATTTCCGTCCTCTTTACAGTACAGAACTCACTATAAAAGAAAAAATAGAAACGCTTGCCCGTGAGATTTACCGCGCAGACGGAGTAATCTATACTACACAGGCAGAAAAGGCAATAAAAGAAATAGAAAGTATCGGTTTCGGAAATCTTCCTGTATGCGTTGCAAAGACGCAGTATTCGCTTTCAGATGACCCGTCGCTCCTCGGAAAACCAGAGGGATTTAATATCACTGTCCGCGATGCAAGAGTTTCCGCCGGAGCAGGATTTGTTGTAATCTATACCGGCGATATACTTACGATGCCCGGTCTCCCGAAGAAACCGTCGGCATTGAATATAGACTGCGACGACAACGGCAATATCACTGGATTGTTCTGATTATGAGAATAGTTACAAAATCAGCTGAGGAAACAATGCGGATTGCCCAGAAACTGGGCAGTCTGCTTAAAGCCGGCGATATGATAGCGTATACTGGCGGTCTCGGAGCAGGGAAAACTACATTCACACGCGGTCTTGCTGTCGGTCTCGGACTTGAAGATAATGTAAGTTCACCGACGTTTACCCTTGTGAACGAGTATTCCGGCAGAAAAATAAATATATATCATTTTGATATGTACAGAATACAGACCGAGGAGGAACTGGAATCTTCAGGATTCTGGGACTATGACTTTGAAAATAATATAGCAGTTATAGAATGGTCAGAGAATATAGCTGAATTTCTTCCTGCAAATGTCATATATATCAGAATAAATACGCTTGGTTTGAACGAACGCGAAATAATCATGGAGGAGGGCGGACGATTTGCTTCTAATTGGAATTGATACATCAGGCAGAACTGCTTCGGTATCACTTCTTGATGCTGATACTGAGGTTTTCCTCGGCGAAAAAAGAGTCTATACAGAGAAAACCCATTCACAGGTAATTATGCCTATGGTAAAGGAACTCATGGAACAGACCGGAAAAACGGTTCATGATATTGATTGTATATCCGTCGCGAAAGGTCCGGGAAGCTATACCGGACTGAGAATAGGAATCGCCGCCGCAAAGGCAATGAGTTTTGCCCTTGACTGCAAATGCTGCGGAGTTTCAACGCTTGCCGGACTTGCATATAATAATATTTCATATAAGGGAACTATATGTTCCGTCATGAAAGCACGCGCAAATCTGGTTTATGCGGCAGTATATAAAAGCAACTGTTATGAACTCGATATACTTATGCCGGAAAAGCTGATAAGCCGTGATGAACTTGCTGAATTTCTTGCATTCAACGGGACAGAAATTATGCTGTGCGGAGACGGAGCTGCGGATTTTTTCAGTGATTACCGCTCGCCGATGTTTATAATAGCACCGCCTCAGGGACGTTTGCAGAGTGCTTCAGGAATATGTCTCGGCGCGCTTCATCAGGAATTTGTGACAGCAGATGAGCTTGAAGTTTCATATCTGCAAAAAGTTCAGGCGGAGAAAATAAATGAAAGAAAATTAAAGGAGCAACAGGAATGATAGCAATAGGCTGTGACCACGCTGGCGTGGAAATGAAAAATGCTGTGATAGCTGCACTTACTGAAAAAGGCTATGAATTAAGGGATATGGGAACAGATGGTGAACCGTGCGATTATCCCGTTATAGCAAAGGCAGTATGTGAACTTGTTTTATCAGGAGAATGCGAAAAAGGTATTCTCATATGCGGTACGGGAATAGGAATGAGCATTGCCGCAAATAAATTCAAGGGAATACGTGCCGCTTTGTGTGCGGATTCGTTTTCAGCGAAATATACAAGACTTCACAATAACGCAAATGTAATGTGCATGGGCGCGCGCACTCTCGGAAACGGTCTTGCCTGTGAGCTTGCGGAAATATTTCTTTCAACAGGCTTTGAGGGCGGACGTCATCAGCGCAGAATTGATTTAATAGAATAACAGGAGATGTTTTATTATGGGAAATTTACATATTATAAGCCACCCTCTCGTTCAGCATAAAATATCGCTGCTTAGAGATAAGAACACAGGTACAAAGGAATTCAGAGAGCTTGTATCAGAAATAGCAATGTTTATATGCTATGAGGCAACACGTGACCTTCCGCTGAAGGAAATCGAGATAGAAACTCCGGTAGCTGTAGCAAAAACAAAGGTAATCTCCGGACGCAAGCTTGCATTTGTTCCGATACTCCGTGCAGGTCTTGGAATGATCGACGGAGTTACGGCACTTGTTCCGGCTGCAAAGATAGGTCATATTGGAATATTCAGACAGCCGGAAACAAAGGAAGCAGTTAAATATTACTGCAAGATGCCTGATGATATTGCTGAACGCGATGTTATTATAGTTGACCCTATGCTTGCAACAGGACATTCAGCAGTTGCAGCAATTGACGAGATAAAGAAAATCGGCGTTAAGAATATCAAGTTCATGTGTATTATCTGCTCTCCTGAGGGAATTGAAAAGGTACAGTCATTCCACCCCGATGTTGATATATACACGGGCGTAATGGATAAGGGACTGAACGAGGATAAATTTATAGTTCCGGGCGTTGGTGATGCCGGCGACCGTATTTTCGGCACAAAATAAACATTTATCAGGTACATATAACAAAAAGGGACGTTTCAGAGCGTCCTTTTTATTTGTATATCCGTTTTTTCTTTTTTAAGTAAATAACTGAACATATAATCAGTCCGACTAAATCGGTCAGCAGAGTACCGAGCGAACTGCCACGACGGAAACCATCAGATAAATTATTTTTACTGCATTCCTGAATTATATACAGAATCATATGGACTGAACTATCTGCAAACTCTGTTATAAGCACAGCAAACAACGGTATAAGCATAAGGATATAACGCTTTGTCCATTCTTTATTACGGGATTTTGTTGCAAAGAATGCCCATACAGCCGCTGCCGTGCCGATTGATGTCCAGTAGAAAAAGCCGAGTATTTCTCCATAGGTCTGCTGAAAGAAGTATACATTTTCTCTTGTATTGTCGGGATATTTTGCATTGTATGCGAAATAATTTGATATATCGGCAAAAAATATGTACAGTGCATAGAAGAAGTCAAGTCCCACGAAAAACAGGAATATATCAAGGAACTGCTTTTTCGGCGGTTTGTCTCTGTGGATTAAAAGGAGTATTATCATTGCATACAGTCCGAAAGAACCCATAATATCCGCAGCGTCAAATAATATCTCTGAAGTATTCAGACCGCCGAGAATCTGTTGTGTAAAGCCCATTATTCCGCCAATCCATAAATATTTTGTAGAACTGATAAATTTTTTTATATTATTCATGTAACTCACCTCATAGTATTAATTGTATTATGATTAATAGTACACTTATTACAATATCATATTCTCAGGAATTTGTCAAGGGATTTTTTAAAAAAATCAGCTTGCACTGTAAAGTACAAGCCAAAATTTATTTTATATAGCTGCAAAAGCATTTTTAAGGTCATCGAGAATATCGTCAATATTTTCAAGTCCCACAGAAAGACGTATCATTCCGCCGTTTATTCCGGCAGCGACGAGCTGTTCATCAGTAAGCTGTCTGTGAGTTGCACTCGCCGGGTGCAGAACACAGGTTCTTATATCAGCAACGTGTACTTCGTTTGAAGCAAGGCTGAGAGAATCCATGAATTTTACGGCAGTATTCCGTCCGCCTTTTATTACAAATGAAATTACACCGCTTGCGCCGTCGGGAAGATATTTTTTACAAAGTTCATGATACGGACTGCTTGCGAGAGCAGGATAATTTACGGATTCAACCTTATCATTGGATTCAAGATATTCAGCAACTGCCGAAGCATTCAGACAATACTGTTTCATGCGGACGGCAAGGGTTTCGAGTCCGAGATTGAGATAGAATGCGGACTGTGCGGCAGGATAGCAGCCGAAATCACGCATAAGCTGCATACGCGCCTTGACAATATAGGCAGCTTTTCCGTAGGATTCAGTATAGACAATGCCGTGATAGCTTTCGTCCGGCTCTGTAAATTCAGGGAATTTTCCGTTAGCCCAGTTGAAATTTCCGGAATCAACAATAACTCCTCCGACCTGAACAGCGTGTCCGTCCATATATTTTGAAGTTGAATGAATGACAATATCCGCACCGTATTCAATCGGACGGCAGAGTATCGGAGTCGGAAAAGTATTATCCACAATAAGCGGAACATTATTCTCATGCGCTATCTTTGCGAATTTTTCCATATCAAATATGGTGAGTGCCGGATTGGCAATAGTTTCGCCGAAAACAGCCTTTGTATTCGGCTTGAATGCAGCTCTTATTTCATCTTCTGAGGCATCGGGGCTGACGAAGATACATTCAATTCCCATTTTTTTGAATGTGACAGCGAAAAGATTGATAGTTCCGCCGTACACCGTAGCAGTGGAAATAAAGCTGTCGCCTGCCTGCAAAATATTAAGTATTGCGCACATAGTAGCAGCCTGTCCGCTTGATGTACACATTGCGCCGATTCCACCCTCGAGAGCGGCAATTTTTTCCTCAACCGCCATAACAGTCGGATTTTCAAACCGTGAATAAATAAGGCTTTTAGTTGGGTCATCAAATACAGCGGCAACATCATCTGTTGAATCATAGACATAAGTTGTACTCTGCACGATAGGAACGACTCTCGGCTCTGTATTTTTTGGCGTGTAGCCGGAATGCAGACATTTTGTTTCGATATTCATGAAAAAAATCCTCCTGATATTCAGTGCCTGTTCACGTGAGAACAAGCTCCTATGATTTTCTGTACTTTAGGGACGCAAAATTCCAATACAGCACAGTATTTGTCAACGAAAGTAATTATATAAGTCTCTTTATATTTAGGAAGTGAGATTGTCATCGGGAACATATGCTTCTGAATCATATCGCGTTCTTTTGGCGATATATCCGTAAGAAGTTCGGCGTTATGCAGAGCAATATCTGAATGATTTCTGCTGTGACTCGGCTGACCTTTTACCTTGCCGGCATTGTATTTTTTACGGTCGTAGTAAAAGAGGTCGTGAAGCAGTCCGGCTCTTGCGGCAGAACGTGCATCAAGCCTGAAAAACTGGCAAATTTTATACCCGTAATACGAGACATTGAGGCAATGCTGGAATCTCGTTGTGGAAATATGATGGGTTATACTTTTGAGTTTCTCCAGTTCCGGAGAATCAATAATATCGTCAATACAGCAGTAAAAAACGCTGTGGGTGAGTTCTTTTTTTGAACAGATAGCTTTTAACATAAAATCCCCCATACTTACCAGAATATGTTATAACGAATTCATTCTGATTTCACCATGCACTTATTATAACACATAATGATTAAAAATGCAATAGCTTTTTAAAATTTGCCAGTTTTTTATTCAATGATGTTTTGTGTTTGTTAGATGAAAAATAAATGACATTTTAGCACAGACCTTGACAAATGATAAAAGGTCGTGTATAATGATAGGGTAAATACGGGAGTTGATAGCCTGACAGTTCCCGACAAAACAGACACACTTCAGAAAGGATTTTTTAACATGAAAAATATTATGAAAAGAATTATTGCTGTATTTTCAGTATTATGTATCGCTTCAATGAGTTTTGTATCATGCGCTGATAAAGAAACAGATTCAGTTTCCATCTCTCAGTCACAGTCAGATGGAAAACCTACAATGAAATATCCTCTTGAAATAGGCGCAGCCGCCAGCGGAAACAAACTTACTCCAGGCGACCCTAATGCCGACCTTAATGCTCCTGACCCTGAATCTTCCGCAGACAGCTCTTCCGGTTCAGAAGAAAAAACTACAAAAGAACCAGCTACTGAACTCGTGAAAGTGACAGAGCCTGACGGACAGACAGCTACTGAACTCGTAAAAGTAACAGAACCCGATGGACAGCCGGCTACTGATGATAACGGTGAGGAAAAAACAGAAATCGTTGAAGTCACTAAAATTATTACAGTGCCTGCTGAAAGTTCCGGAGATGATAATAATAATTCAGAACAGAGCGGTGATAATCAGTCCTCCGGAAACAATGAAAGCTATGTTTCTGCTGAGGACGGTCGTTATGCTATGTGGCTCGATATTTCAAAGGACGAAAATTTCTACTTTGAAGGCGATATGCTCACAGTTCAGTTCAAAGTCAAGGAAGATATTCCCGACGGAGACTACGAAGTAAGAATATCTCCTGACCTCTCTGATATTGCCGGAAATGTGGTACGTCCAGAAAAGATAATAAGCGGCGTTGTAAGAGTAAACAACGGAGCAATTGACGCTGTTGATGTTTCAGATGAGACCGGTCTCGTATTCTACGGCGATAAGATAAGCTGTAAACAGGGCGATACCGTTGATTTGAATATCAATATCAAGAACAATTCAGGTCTTGCAGCTTTCTGTATCTGGTTCTACTTTGACAGCAATGCGCTTGAATTTTTAGGTGCAGGTGCGACCGGTGAATTTGAAGCCATAGCACGTCAGACAGAAATCGGTTCAGGTACAGAGGAATAATCCGTAATTCTGTAGAAACTGATTGTTATAAAAAATTTTTAATCCCTTTTGGAACCCTATTTCCCAAAAGGGATTTTTAATGAGCTTTTTACGGAAATCAATTTCCGGAAATTAATTTTAGCGGCAAATAATCAGAATTTCTATTGACTTTCAGATTTTTTTCTGATATAATACAATGGGTTGTTAAGAACAATTCACAATAATAATGAAACGGAGGACGTTTTGAAGTGGCTAAAAAGAAAGGAAAAACAAGTAATACGCCTGAAAATCAGGAGACTGTGTCCGCTGATAATATATATTCCGGCGTTGAGAAAACTGAAAGTGAAAATTCAGGTGTTCCGCCTGAAACAGACATTAATGCAAGTAAAATTTCCGAAGATTCTCCTGAAAATGTACAGGAAAATTTATCTCAGGCAGTTGCTGCGCTGAAAAAATTCAAAGTCATAAAAAATAAGACCGCATCTTTTCTTAAAAGAACCGGTATTCCTGATATGGCTATGCTGCGGTTTATAACAGTATTTTTTCTGGTGTCAGGAATAAATATCAGTGTTATGAAAGATAAAGAAATAGGGTCTGTTGCAAGGTGGAAGGATTTTATAGCCGAAGTTAGTTATATACCTTCTGTTATCATAATGATATGCGGATTTGTACTTCTTTCAGTGATTCATTATTTTATGCCTGAACGATACCGCATAACTGACCAGTCTTTTTCAATTGCATCGATTTTGTATTTTGATGTCGTACTGCTTTGGGGAGGAAATGATTTCAATCTCAGTATCGGTGTCATGATACTATCCATTGTGTTTATCTATTATTCGTGTGGTAAGCTGAAATCAAAAAAATTATACAACAGTATTCCGTGGTGGATATGCGGGTTATTTGTACTTGCAGCTGCGGCGGCAGTAGGTACGTTTGTCAGTATCACAACTATTTGCAGACATCGTAATTTTGGTTCAGCGTGTCATGATTTCGGACTTTTCGTCCAGATGTACCATTCTCTTGCGGATAACGGTACTGCTGTTACGACCTGTGAACGTGATACATTCATGTCACATTTTAAAATTCATGCATCATATATTTTTTATCTTCTTGTACCTGTATTCAAGCTTTTTCCAAAGGCTGAGACACTTCTCATTTCACAGGCGGTTCTTGCAATGGGCGGAGCTGTTCCCATGTTCCTCATTGCAAAGAGACATAATATCAAGGGACTGTCGCTGATTTTTATATGCTTGGCTTATGTGTTCTCGATTGGTCTTGTTGGTCCATGCTATTATGAATTTCATGAAAATGCATTTCTTCCAACGCTTATCATGTGGCTGCTCTGGGCTGTTGACAGCAGAAAATACATCATGCTCTATATTATGTCGATTCTTGTCTGCATTGTCAAGGAAGATGCACCGCTGTATGTCGCCTGTGCCGTAATGTTTATGTTCTTTGAGAACAAGGGCGATAAAAAGCGTTTTAACTGCCTGATAATAGCAGCAGCTTCGATAATATATATGTTTATTATTACTAACTGGCTTACCAAGAATGGTGATGGTCAGATGATGATGAATACGCGGTTCAATATTCTCATGATAGATACGACAGCAGGTCTTAAAGAAGTAGTTAAGAATGTAATTATTGACCCAGCTTATTTCTTCAGCCTGTTTTTCCACGATGATACAAGAATATTCTTCTTCCAGATAATGACACCGCTTCTGTTCATGCCGTTCTTTACAAATAAAATAAGACGTTTTCTGCTCATGATACCGTTTATTATCATGAACCTTGTAATAGGCGCAGGATATGGTTATGCGGCAAGTGTCGGGTATCAGTATATCTTTGGACCGGTTACATTGCTTCTTTATATGTGTGTAATAAATCTTGATGATATGGGAAAGCGCGGCAAGCAGGATATTCCGATAGCACTTGGTTCGGCTGCGATGATTCTTACTATCGGCACTTATTCACATACATGGGGAAATTACACGAGCTACAAGAGAAGCGAGGATTATTTAACGAGACTTGATACTGCTCTTGATGAAATCCCAAAAGATGGTTCAGTTGGTGCAGATGTATTTCTTATTCCGCATCTTGCCGACCACAAGGAAGTTTATATATTCGACGGCAATGATTTCAATGAAGACGGAACAATCACAACGCCCGAAAGATTTGACTTTATAGTTCTTGCAATGATTACAGATGTATATGATACATTCAGCGCAAATATTGAAAACAACGGATATACAGTATATAATCAGGTTGATGACAGATACAGAATATATGTAAGCCCCGACTATATTGCTGAATAAAAAACAGCACCATAGTATTATGTAAATACTATGGTGCTGTTTATTTTTAATCAGCTATTCTTGCCTTTATATAATTTTCAAGATAATCAATTGTTTTCTCAATTCCGAGACGTGAGCTGTTGATTGTAAGGTCATAGAGACGTGAATCGCCCCAGTGAAGCTTTACGTGATAGTTGTGATAGCGTTTGCGCTTCTTGTCTTTTTGCTCGATAAAGTTTTCGGCTTCACGTTCATTCATTTCATAGAGTTTCATAATACGTTTTATTTTAGTTTCCATATCGCCTATGATAAACAATGAACAGAGACAATCAAAATCGCGGAGTTTTGATTCCGAACAGCGTCCCACAACAACAAATGATTCGCCGCTTTCGGCTTTTTTACGTATGAAACTGAACTGCATTTCTGC
>CAMWRC010000025.1 GCA_947176565.1 uncultured Ruminococcus sp. | reverse complement strand
GACAGCATCAACAGTTATCCAGCCGAACTGCATAGTACCGTCATCGGCAAAAAAGTATTTTTTTTCGTTTATAAGAAGTCTGCCGGTAAGCATTTTTCCGTCTTTATCGAAATAGTACCTGTTTCCGTCATAATCTGCAAATCCCTTTGCCATTTTTCCGTCATTGCCGAAAAGATACTTTGCTCCGTCATTTTCGATAAATCCGGTCTGCATCGCAAAATCGTCCCCGAAACAGTACGTATCGTCCTCTACTGTCATAAATCCCGTACATACTTTTCCGGATTTATCAGCATAATATACAATTCCTCCGACTGTATTAAATCCCTGCAAAAGACGTCCGTCACTGCCGAAAAGATAATTCACACCGTTAATTTCAGTAATTCCCTTTGCGAATGTAGAGTCATTATAGAAATATCTGATATTATCATCTATTGTTATCCAGCCGGTTTCAAGAATACCGGTATCGGATGAAAACATATATTCCGTACCGGAAATCTCCACTACGCCGGTAGCCATTCCGTTTTCTGCGCTTATGTAATAATAATTTCCGTCAATTTCCACCAGACCGGTCATAAGTTTTCCGGTTTCTGTATCATAGTAATATCTTTTGTCGAAAACAGTTTCCCAGCCTTTTTTCTGGATTCCGTCATTATCAAATATATACGGAACTCCATCAGCCATGATTTCACCGTCTGCAAGAGTACCGTCCTCTGTAACATAATATGTACTGCTGTCATATTCGATGAATCCCTCGTCCTTTACGATATTTCCCTTATCGCTGAAAATATACATATCTCCGTTTTCGTCAGCAAAAATCTCATCTGAAAGCTTTCCTTTTTCCGGCTCGATATAGTATTTCTTTCCGCAGTATTCAAACCAGCCATATACCGGCTTTCCGGTTTTCATATCATAAAAACGTCGTTTTCCGTCAACTGTTCTCCAACCAGTTTTCAAAACTCCGTTTTTTGAGAAAAGATATATTTCGCCATCAATCTCCTGAACGCCGGTTACTTTTTCTCCGTCTGTTCCATAGTAATATATTCTGCCGTCATCATCTGTAACCCATTCTTCTGAATATTCCTGATTCCGGTCATCTTCTCCGGCGGACGGTTCTGTTGTATCATCTGATACTGCTGTGATTTCAGCCGGAACAGTCGTTGTATTTGCTGCAACTGTAGTTTCATATGAAACTATAACCTCCTCGGAATCATCTGAATCGGCTGCACACACTGCTGCCGGCAAAGCTGCTGCCATACAGAGAGCAGCGGCGGCAGCACAGACAAAAAAATTTCTGTTTTTACCCATATTATCCTCCTATTTTCATTATTTGGAAATGCAGGAACTTATTTAAATCATAAAAAATCCACACATCAATATTATACTACAATGCATCTCATAAGTCAATGGATTTTTTCTGAAAATCCGCAAATCATTTTTTTTCCGGCTTCCATACTGACGGTTTCATTTCAGGGATTCTGTATCTTTTTTTATATTCGCTGGGGGTCATTCCTGTGAATCTTTTGAATATCTTGATAAAATAACTCTGCGAACTGAATCCCATAATACTGCTTATTTCAAGGTCGCTGTATTCAGAATAGCGCAGAAGTCCTGTAGCTTCTTCTATTTTCCGACGGTTGACGTATTCCGTAAACGTCACGCCTGTTTCTATTTTGAATAGCCTTGAAAGATATGCAGTCGTGATTTTAAGATATTCTGCTGCTTCCCCAATCCTTATACGATCGTGAAGATGTTCGCTTATATATTCCATAGCGCATATAATACGCTTCGAGAATACAGTGCTTCCTTTCAGTCTGTGCATTTTTTCCGTGTATGTCTCTATCATTTTCCAGTGAAGTTCGCGCACACCCTCAACCGTAGCGCATTCATCAGCTTTCATGATATACACGTCGCTTATGCTGTAGGATTCCTCCGGCGACAATCCGGAACCGATACACACACGGGCAATAAGAGCAGTCGAAACTACAAAATGATATTTTATGTTTCTTACAGGGTCACGGCTCAGAGTACCGCAGCCGTCGCAGAAAAGCGGTTCGGCATATAATCTCACAAGCTCCATATCGCCGGCGCATATACTCTCATAAAATGCCATTTCACGGTCAAAAGGAGCATACTCAAACCCTTCTTCACGATGCAGGAAAAAATGTGCAGACATATTATCATCATTATTTATGAACATACGGCAGTCCCCCTGAAATATTATGTATTGATTCCTGTGGTATTGTCACCAAAAGTATTGCAATCTTCAAAAAAATGTGGTATAATTATGTACAGAATAATGTCGGAATTTTTTTATATGAGGTGAAATTTATGTATGATGAAAAATATATGTGCTTTGCTGATTTTGAATTTACCTGCGGAGAACAAATAACAAGAATGAAATCCGAAATGCTGTCTATCGGACTTGTAGTATGCGACAGTAAGTACAATATAGTTGACAGATACTATTCAACTGCAAAGCCAAATCTTTTTCCCGTTCTACAAAAACGCTGCTGCGACCTTACTCATCTTACTCAGGAAGAAATAGACCGCTCCGCCGACAGCGAAATTGTACTCGGCAGAGCTGTGAGACTTATTCAAAAATACAGAATAAATAAGCTCCGCGTCTGGGGGAATTTCGACAGACTTGGTCTTATTTCAGACTTGAAACAGCACCGCAAATGTGGTAAAGGATACAGAAATATCCAGACAATACAGAACAGCATATGCGATATTCAGCAGAATATGGTGAAAAAAATGAAACTTCCCGAAGCTGTGAATATTCAGGAGCTTGCAATGGCATTCGGATATACTCCCGAAAACGGCAGCTTTCATAATGCACTGATAGACGCTATGGCTCTATATACAGTCCATAAATCAGTATATACTACAGATTTTTTCAACAGACCGGAATTTATAAAACTCGCGGAGAGCAGACGCACAAGAATTGAAGCCGCACGGTACGCTATTGACGAAAACAGAAGAAAGGCTGCATTTGCCGTTCCGCTGACGGAGAGCGAACAGATAATATTTGATATTCTTGACGAAAAACAGAAGAATCAGTTCATATATATACGCTGCAATATTCTTAAAGCAATAAAAAAATATCCTGATGCCACAGACTTCCTGTATGTAAAATATCCCAAAAAACTTATTATAATCCCGAAAGAAAAATATGCTCCGGAAAAATGCGTCGGTTCTCTCGAAGTAAAATTTTTCTCTGTAAAGGATTTTTCTGATTTTATAATCGAAACCGCTCAGCAGACATAATATATTTTGTATCTCAAAAAGCGAAGGTTCAATCAGCAGTAACATTATATCACTTTTTTTCCTGAATGTCTATAGAAACATAAAAATTTTGCCGTAATCAGATTAAAAAAGATTCAGAGGTGATTTGTAAAATGATTTACACGGAACTCACAAAAAAGGCAATGCTCATAGCCTGCAATGCACATCACGGACAGCATGACAAAAGCGGTTTTCCATACATATTTCACCCTTATCATCTTGCAGAACAGATGAACGATGAAATATCAGTATGTGTTGCTCTTCTACATGATGTCGTTGAAGATACGGATATAACTATCCATGAACTTGAAAATAAATTCCCGCCGGAAATCACAGAAGCAGTAAAGCTCCTGACATATAACGGAAAAGAAGATTATTTTGACTATATAAGACGGCTGAAAACAAATCCGTATGCAAAGCTTGTGAAAATCGCCGACCTTACCCATAACTTAGACCAGAGCCGTCTTTTAAATACAGATGATATTCCCGAATATAAGCGCGCATACTGGAAAGAAAAATATACTCATGCATATGAAATACTTACCGAAAACAAATTATGATAAGCTGACGTATTCATTATAGTATTCCTGTTTCTCTAATCAGAATACTATCGTGCATAGATTATAGCACAAAACAATATAAACATCATATAAAATGATACTATATGATATTGACAAATTTTTCGAAATTATGTATAATATCAATAAAGTAAACCATTTCCGGTATCTCCGGTAAATCTGCACTATGCCGTCTGATAATCCGCTTATGGTTGAAAAACTGTCTTGTAAGGGGGACAGATTCGGAAAATCCGCTGCTGCTAATCTTTATCTGACTGGTATGAATCAGCGGATTTTTCTGAAAATCTAAAACTTATTCTCATGATTTATTAAGGAGGTTATATCTGTCATGAAGAAAAAACACAAGATTATAAGCCTGATTCTTGCCTTTACTATGGCATTTATGTGCTTGAACTGCATAAGTATGCCGTCCGGTATATTGCAGAATCTCAAAGTCTATGCCGCATCGGTGGATTATCCCGCACAGCTTATGAATATTGCGGTAAAAGACAATTCAAAGGTGCTTACAGCTGACGGTTCTGCCGACAGCTCCACGCTTTCAGTGAAAGCCCTTGGAAACGACCTTTCCCCGTCATGGAGATTCGACCGCGTAGGTGCTGATGCAAACGGTACGTTTTTCAAGATTGTCAGTGCCGTATCGGGACGTTTAATCACTCCCTCCAGCTACAACGTATCAAAAGGCTCAGATGTTATCATCTATGGAAGCGAATCAGACAAAACTCAGCACTGGTATGTCGTTCCCGTCAAGAATGACCATCTTGGAAATAATCTTTACTATAAGATTGTGAACTATGCTGATACTTCTCTCGCACTCACACAGAGTTCCGGCGGTATGAAGCTTGAATCATATACCGGTGCTGATAATCAGCTGTGGCTTCTCAACTGCGATGGATTACAGGGATTCGCCGGATACTGCTTTGATGATAACACAAAAAATATCAAAGCTTCTGATATAGGCGGTCTTTTCGGCGAAACCGTGGAAGTCTCAAACTTTGCAGACCTCAAAAAATACGCTGAATCAGATACTCCCTATACAATCATTGTAAAAAATAATATCAGCGTAACCGAACTCAACCTCAACGGCGAAAGATATATGTGTACAGCTGGAAGAATCTATGTACGCAATAACAAAACAATCGTCGGAAGCTACGGAAATCATACACTGTTCAATGTTCAGTTCTGTACATCTTCCGGCAAGGGTGTAGGAAATAATATCATTGTCAAGAATTTTGATATGCAGCATGATGCAGAATCAAACAATAACGATTCCATTCAGTGCTATTTCGGTTCAGGTGAGAATATCTGGGTTGACCATATTACATTTACCGGTCATAATAACTATGGATATGCTCCGAAAACAGGCAAAGTCGATGAAGATAAATTCCTTGCCTGCTGCTATGATGCCGATTATTGCACGGTTTCTGACAGTTCATTCGGCGGTCATAAATACGGCGTTATCCTCGGCTACCCCGACAGTTCAGCAAGCAATTATGATAAATATGACGGCTATCCGAGAATGACTCTTGCCGGCAATAAATTTGACGATACGAATACACGTGCTCCCGGACTTATGAGATGGGGATATTTCCATTCTTTCAACAACTATGTAAACAATTTCAGCATGGCTTATACAGTTCAGGCAAATTGCAGAATCTACGCCGAAAACTGCTACTACTCCAACGGTGGAAACGTTATCTGCGACTGGAATCTCAGCAGCGGAGAAATGGCTGGTTCATATGCTGAAAGCGGTTCAAAATTCGAGAAATGCAACAGAACTGTTCAAGGTGAGGGAACTGCAAGCAATCCGAGTTACTCAACAGCCTGCACATGGAGACCAAACAAAAATTATACCTATACCGCACTGACTGCTGACAATGCAAAAAATTATTGCAGTACATACAGCGGCTGTCAGACTTCAAACGGTAATATGATGTATATCCGGTACGGAAAAAAAGGCGTTCCGAGTGCCGGTCTCAATGCAGCTCCGGACGGTCCTATGACTCCTGCAACTCCTGCAAAGCCTGTTCCGGAATCATTCGTCAACGGCGCAACATACAGACTGAAAAATGTAAATTCCGGACTCTATATGCAGGTTGCCGGCGCAAAGGCTGAAAACAGCGCAAACGTTCAGCAGTGGGGAACTTCAGATGATACAATCCACGATATATGGCGGTTTGTAGATGCCGGCGACGGATATTATTCACTTATCTCTGCTGTCGGTGACGGAGCTTCATATGCTCTTGACGTTTACGGCAAAAGAACAGCTGACGGCACAAATATTGATATATACGCCTACAAAGGCGAAACGAATCAGCAGTTCATGTTTACTAAAAATTCCGACGGCTCATATAAGATACTCACAAGAGTATCAGGTGAAAAATCCGCTGTCGAAGTTGAATCTGCTAAAAAGGAAAGCGGTGCAAATGTCCAGCAATGGACAGTCAATGACGCTTCCTGCCAGAACTGGATTCTTGAAGCTGTTTCAAATCCGGGCTGTAAAATGGATACTTCCGTTATGTATGAATTTAAGAATGTAAACAGTGGTATGGTTATGGATATTGTAAACGGAAGAATGACAGCAGGCTCAAATGTTCAGCAGTGGTCATCAAACGGTCTCGACTGCCAGCGTTGGACATTACAGGAATTTGCAGGCGGCGGAAATTACTATTATATCCGTTCCGTATCTGACCCCAGTTATGTTCTCCGCGCAGAGGGTTCATCAAACGGCGGAAATATCGCAATCGCAGAATATTCAACAAAGGACAGCGCAATGCTCTTTAAGTTCGTAAAGAATATTGACGGAACATATTCAATCATGACAAGAGCATCAAAAGACAGCTGCTTCGTTGAAATAGATTCCGCAAGCAAGGAAAGCGGCGCAAATGTTCAGCAATGGGAAAATACAAACAATAATTGTCAGGAATGGTCAGCTGTAACGCTTACAACGACAAAAGCCACGACAACAAAAGCAACTACCACTACTACAACTACTGTCACAACAACAGCTACAAAAGCTCCTGAAACGACAGTTCCCGAAAATCCGAAGGCAGACCTCAACGGCGACGGCAAAACAGACGTTGCAGACCTCGTAATCCTCAGCAAATGGCTTCTTTCCGAACCAGACGCAGAACTCACAGACTGGACAGCCGGCGATTTATGCAAAGACGGCAGACTTGATACTTTCGACCTCATAATGCTCAGACAATATCTTACAAAATAATAAGAACTACAGTTTGATTTGATACCAATAAAAAAATTAAGCCCCGAAGCAGTTATCAAAAATTGCTTCGGGGCTTGTTGTTAATATTTGATTACTCACATAAATCAAAATTTAATCAAATCCGTTTCATAATATCTTTTGTTTACTTTTCTATTGTCCGCTTCGATGTAATAATTAAAGGTTTGATTCCTGAAATGATACACAATGTCTCTTATTTTTCCTTTTATATTCATATTATCAATAAGAGATACTATTTCACCATACTTATATTTGGGTGAATTGATAAGTGCCTTGATGTTTTGAATATCAATTTCAACATTTGAAACTGGTTGAACTATAATTGCTTTATTGTTATCCCCAAGACAATATTCAATTACTCGTTGAAACATACTTCCCTCACATAAGGATAAATCCAAACATATTCCCCACATAAACTTTCCCCTTGAATTTCGATTTATCTTAATAATTACACATCAAAGCTATTACAAT
The DNA here is from genome assembly GCA_947176565.1 of uncultured Ruminococcus sp. Lineage (GTDB taxonomy): Bacteria > Bacillota > Clostridia > Oscillospirales > Ruminococcaceae > Ruminococcus. Next base: position 2,671 of record CAMWRC010000025.1, on the reverse strand, counting down.
GTCAATAGAAATGCTTTTGGAAAGAAAATCATTTAACTGATAGATTTTGATTTACAAAAATAATCCTGCAATAAACGCTCCAAGCGATGCCGCGAGTGCAACAACTATTAGCGGCAAATCAAAAAATGCAAGAACAACTGCAATTATCGTTCCTGCCGCCGCTGTCACAAAATTTCCTGTGCTGTAAAAAATAGCCGGAATTGTCATTGCACTCAGTACCGCATATGGGATATATTTCAGAAAACTACGGATAAACTGCGATTTTATCTTTTTCTTGAAAAGTGTAAATGGTATCATACGGATAAGATACGTTACTGATGCCATAACAAAAATATATACTGCTGTACTCATTCCTGCTCCGCCTCATCTTTTACCGGAAATATCAATGCTCCGAGAACTGCGGCTGATACAGCGCATATAATAACAGCGAATCCCGAAGATACCGCCGTGAGAACATATCTGAACAGCAGACTAAGAACTGCCGCCGCAATAACCACACATAGAATATTTCTGTTTTTTCGTGACGGCGGAACTATAATCGCAAGAAACATTCCATATAATACTATTCCAAGCGCGGAAGATACGGATTCAGGAAGAAGCTGTCCTGCTGATGCTCCTAAAAATGTTCCCATAACCCAGCCTGCCGCCGCTATAAGTATCATTCCGTACATATACGCCGGACTGAGCATTCCTTTCTGTGCTGAACATACCGCAAAAATTTCATCTGTGATTCCATAAGATGCCACAAGTCTGTGCGAAGCCGTGAATCTTTTATCAAGCTTCTGCGACAGAGAAAGTGCCATTAATGAATATCTGATATTTATTGTAAGCTGAAGCAGTATCATTTCAAGTATTGTTCCGCCGGCGGCTATGACATCAATTCCGGCAGCCTGCCCCGCTGATGTAAGATTTGTTGCCGATATCGCTGATGCCTCAAAAACTGACAATCCCGAAGCAGCGGCAGTTATTCCGAATCCGAATGATACTGAAAGATACCCCAGTGCTATCGGGATTCCGTGTGTCATTCCGCGACTAAAATCTGAACTCAAATTCATCTTCCTTTCAAAAATTCTGAAAACGGATTTATTACCGGCTCAAACGCTTTTTTCAGTTCCCTGACAATACCGTTTATATCCATACTGTCCGTGATTATATCATTCCGGCTGTCCGCGCCTATCGTGATTTTTTTATCAATATCACGTACTTCCATGAGATACCGGAGCATATTTGCTGTATTTGCATTCCGGTTATATATTTTTATACAGCTGTAGCCGTCATATTTATCTGACACATAATATATCAGTTTGAAACGCCTGTCAAATTCCTCGTTTATCATTTCATCATAGAATCCACGGATTTTTTCAGTTCTGTCAATCGCCATTATGTATACCGTTCTTTCATATTCAGACGGTTCACGCTGAATATAACTCCGGTAAGGCGAACGCCTGAGAGTAAGAAACATATCCTTTTCCGCATCATTTTCGAGATTGCTGTAAAATATAGTGAGTGTATCATCGCAAAGTGCATTGATAAAGCAGTTCATATTTCTGCTGCGTATTTTTTCTGCTATTTCACGGCTTGAATCCGGAGAAATAACATAAGCATTTATAAAAGTATTTTCCGCAATATCATAAAGTGCCGCCCCGTCCATTACAATTATCGGGAACTTTAAATTAATTCCATCTATAAGCTTTATCACACTCGCAGGAGTTCTTGATGTGCTTATAGTGAGATTCATTCCGTCGGCTATCATTCTGTTCATCTCTATATGCGAATAAGGAGTCAGCTCATCTTTAATGGGAGAAAGCATATCATCAAATCCGGCGGCAAAAAGACAATCGCGAATCTTTTTTCTCGGCAGATGAGCTTTATTCACCGCAATTCCTACAAAGATTCCGATAAGAGTTTCCATTACCCTGTTGAAAACAAATATAAACGGATTTGAGTCTGTCATATGATTCACGGCTATACTAAGATATACAACGCATGAAATATACGAGGCGTTTTTCTTATCCAGCAAAACCGTGGTATATATAACGGGTATGACAAAGAGAGCATTAAGAATATATCCCGACAAATTACTGTAATTGTGAAAAATATATAATTGCAGAAGTATCGCGATAAGACCGAAAAGCGCGCCGAAAAGCGTACCTGTCATACGTTGTATTCCTATCTTGATTGACTGATAAGTATATGGCTGAATACACTGCAAAGCGGCAATTATAGAATAAAATGGTATTCCTCTTTCTCCGCTTAAAATATATATGATATAACATACCAGAACCGCTGCCGATGATTTTATAATTCTCTGACCGACAGGAGGAAGTTTTTTCAGAAAAATCACCTCTGTACAAACAAAAAGCTTCTGCGCACACAGAAGCAAGAAATATTACCGCAGACAATATTCAATATCCGGTTGACTCCGGCTTACTGCCGTCAGTCCTTTAAAAGCAGAATTAAAAAATCCGCCTTGCCGTTTATATAGCGAATAAAACCCGCACGAAGCAGGTGGGTAAACGCCCGATTGCTTCACGCTCCCTTCTTCCGCATGGCGGGAGGTCTGCAATCCACAGCCGGAGCTGAATTCCCTTAGAATATGTGTTGGATTATAAAAAACTATATTATATCGAACAAGGCAGAAATTTTATCAACCTGATACACATATTATAAC
>CAMWRC010000024.1 GCA_947176565.1 uncultured Ruminococcus sp. | reverse complement strand
GGTATATTCAAACATGATGTGTCATTCTTTTTCTGAAAGCCTGATTCCAAGAACGTCAAGGCTTTCCTTATCAACCGGCGACGGACATTCAGACATGAGTTCGCTGGCATTCTGTACTTTCGGGAAAGCAGTTACATCACGGAGATTATCAGCTTTGCACATAATCATTGCGAGACGGTCAAGACCGATTCCCATACCTCCGTGAGGCGGAGCAGCATAGCGGTAAGCATCAACTAAAAATCCAAATTTAGCCTGTATTTCCTCATCGGTCATGCCGAGAGCTTCAAACATTCTCTGCTGGAGTTCAAAATCCGTGATACGCATAGAACCGCTTGAAAGCTCAGTTCCGTTGAGAACCAAATCCCACGCCTTTGCCCGCACGTTTGCAGGGTCGCTGTCGAGATATTCTATACATTCTTCCATAGGCATGGTGAACGGGTGATGTGCCGCAGTCCATGTATTATTATCCTCGTCGTATTCGAAGAACGGCATTTCTGTTATCCACAGGAAATTATACTTGTTCTCGTCAATAACTCCGAGACATTTTCCGCAAATCAGACGGACAGCGCCGAGAGTTGAAAGAACTGTTTTTGTTTTATCTGCACATATAAGAATCAAATCGCCATTATCTGCTCCGATTGCATTGCAGATAGTTTCAAGTTCGCCGTCTTTCAGGAATTTTTTGAAGCTGCAATTAGGCTCACCAGCCCAGCGGATATATGCAAGACCTTTCGCACCGATTCCCTTTGCGTGTTCAATCAGCTTGTCGATTTCCTTTCTTGTATACACAGCCGCACCGTCTTTGACATTGATTGCGCGTACAGTACCACCGTCCTCAATGGCATTTTTAAATACAGGGAAATCGATGTCTTTAACTATATCGGTAATATCCTGAATCTCAAATCCGAAACGTGTATCAGGCTTATCCGAACCGAAACGATTCATAGCATCAGCGAAAGTAATTCTCTGAAGCGGAACAGGAATATCAATTCCCATAACTTCTTTAAATACGCGCTGAATGAAGCCTTCGACACATTCCTGAATATCTTCGGCATCTACAAACGACATTTCAAGGTCAATCTGTGTAAATTCCGGCTGACGGTCTGCGCGCAAATCCTCATCGCGGAAACATCTTGCAAGCTGAATATATCTGTCATATCCTGCAATCATGAGAAGCTGCTTATAAATCTGCGGAGACTGCGGCAGAGCATAGAAATTTCCCTGATGAACACGCGACGGAATAAGAAATCGCGTGCGCCCTCTGGAGTTGATTTCATCATCATCGGAGTTTCGATTTCAAGAAATCCGTTTTCGTAGAAATATTCACGCGTAACTCTTGCGATTTCATGGCGTTTAATAATATTCTGCTGCAAAAGAGTGCGGCGCAGGTCGAGATAGCGGTATTTAAGCCGGAGTTCCTCATTTACTTTTGTTTCGGCAGTTATTTCAAAAGGTGGAGTTTCGGCTTTTGAGAGTATACGCAAATCTTTTACGAATATTTCAACGTGACCTGTTTTAAGCTTATCATTTTTGCTTTCGCGTTCAATTACATCGCCCTTAGCCATGAGGACATACTCGCTTTTACAGCTGGAAGCCTTTTCAAAAACGGCAGGGTCTGACTTATCGCTGAATGCAAGCTGAACAACGCCTGTTCTGTCACGAAGAACAATAAATATCAAACCGCCCTTGTTTCTTACACGTTCAACGAAACCACCTACAACAACTTCCTGTCCGATTTCAGTGACTTCGCCGCAGTAATGAGTTCTTCTGAGTCCTTTCATAGTATCAGCCATATTATTTATTACCTCCCATGAATGAAAGCAGATTATCGTTTCCGGATTCAGCTTCCATAACGTCCATTATCTTATTGAAATATATTTCCTCGAATGATACGGCAAATTTATCATCAAGAGCGATGATGGTTTCTGTGCCTTTTTCCATTTCTTTAAGTTTAGCCTTGCCCTCATTGAGTTCATTATCTCCAAGAACCACGGTAAACGCCGCACCGATTTTATTTGCATATTTCATCTGTGCTTTAAGACCTCTGTTCATCATATCGTATTCGGCAAAGTAACCGAATTCACGAAGTGATTTTGAAAGCTCCATAGCCTTTTCGAGAGCATTTTCTCCCATAGTGGCAAAATAGATGTCACATTTTTTCGGAGCAAGATAATCACAGCCCTGCTTATCCATAACAATAAGCAGACGTTCAATTCCCATAGCGAATCCGAGAGCCGGAGCAGACTGACCGCCAAGCTGTTCGATAAGTCCGTCATAACGTCCGCCGCCGCAGACAGTACCCTGCGCGCCGATTTCCGTCGTTACAAATTCAAATACAGTCTTGGTATAGTAATCAAGACCGCGTACGATTCTGGGATTGACTTTATATTCAATACCGAGTTTAGTAAGATATTTTTTAAGGCTTTCAAAGTGATTGCTGCATTCCTCGCAGAGATAATCAAGGATAAGCGGAGCATCTTTGCCGATTTCCTGACATATCGGACTTTTACAGTCAAGTATGCGCATAGGATTTTTTTCGAGACGGCTGAGACAAGTATCACACAGTTCGTCCTTACGGTTTTCAAAGTAATTCCGGAGAGCCTCGTGATATTTTGCACGGCAGACAGGGCAGCCGATAGAATTTATATAAAGCTCGATATTTTTCAGTCCCAGCCTTTTGAGGAGTGTATCAGCAAGAGAAATAACTTCCGCATCGGCAGCCGGAGAAGCGCTTCCTGCCATTTCAAGACCGAACTGATGAAATTCTCGCAGTCTGCCAGCCTGCGGACGTTCATGACGGAAGCAAGAGAGAATATAATAAACTCTCTGCGGAAGTGCCTCATTGAGCAGACCGTTCTGGAGCATTGCACGGATTGAACCTGCCGTACCTTCCGGACGAAGTGTAAATTTTGATTCTTTTGCCATAACGGTGTACATTTCTTTCTGTACAACATCAGTAGTTTCGCCTACTGAACGGAGAAACAAATCGGTGCTTTCGAAAGTTGGAATACGTATTTCTCCGAAGCCGAAGCTTTCAGCGGTATCGCGTGCTATTTTCTCAACAGTGTGCCATTTGTGCACGTTTTTCGGAACAACATCTTCTGTGCCGTTTGGTCTTTTTATATTCAATGCCATAAAATAAGCCTTTCCTACATGAAAATTGTCCCGCAGAGGGACAAAGTTCAGTATACATTATATTTTCAGTTATATTGCAAGATTCCCGTTTTCTCTCCAGTCGAGGTCTCCGCGTTCGAGAGCAAGTATAAGAGCCTCAGCGGTTGCGATATTTGTTGCAACAGGAACATTATGCACATCGCAGAGCCGGAGAAGATCCATATCATTTGCATCTGTAAGTTTCGGATTTATGGGGTCTCTGAAAAACAGGAGAACATCTACTTCACTACAGGAAAGAAGTGCAAGTATCTGCTCTGCACCGCCGCGTCCGCTCAGATAACGTCTGATTTCCAAACCGGTTGCCTCGCTGACCTGTTTTCCTGTAGTATTTGTAGCGATGAGTCTATGTTTTGAAAGTATTCCGCAGTACGCGCTGCAAAACTGTACCATAAGCTCTTTTTTTGAATCATGAGCAATAATTGCAATCGTCATTTTTCTTTCCCTTTCCTTTCTCCGTAAAAACGGCTTTATTTTTAAGATGTTTTAACAGTAAGCGGAACAAATTCCCCGCCGAGACGCTTGGAAATAGCGTCAAATGCCTTGAGAGCCGAGCTGTCGGTCGGAATCGGATTTCCCTTGCCTGTAGCGACAGTCATCTTGAAATCCTCCGGAATAACGCCGATAAGCTGAACTCCGATTTTATCAATAATTTCATCGAGATTATTGACAAGAGCCTCACCGATAACCTTTTTGCTTATTTTGTTGATGATAAGACGCTGACTTTTATTTCCTCTGTTATAGAACTCATCGGACATAAGACTTGCGTCGCGTATGCATACGGGGTCGGGAGTAGATATAACAAGAATAAGATTAGCCTGTTCGACAATATTGAAAACGTGAGAACTTATACCTGCTCCGGTATCTATGATAATGTATTCAAAATATTTTTTTACCGAACGGCATATATCAACAATCTGCTCAGCAGTAACCGTAGTAAGGGTTTTCGGAGCGCAAAGCAGATTAAGATTGGAAGCCATCGGTACGTCGGCAACAGCATCGAGGGCATTTTTTCTGCCGTTAAGCACATCGCCAAGGTCGAATTTTATATCATTTTCGACACCGAACATAATATCAAGACATCTCAGACCGAAATCAAGCTCAATAATGAGTGTTCTGTGACCCTGTTTAGCGAGAGTATAACCCAGACCTGCACAAATGGTAGATTTGCCGGTACCGCCTTTTCCTGATGTAACAGCGATAATTTTAGACATGGTAGCTCCTTTCAGGCTCTGTGGGTACAGAGCACAAATTAAATTAATCTCAATGTATATTATACCATAAAATCTCCTTTTTGTCAAAGCTTTTTTTATGAATAACATAAAATTGTTTAGTTCAATATTTTCCACAATCATTATTTGTGCATTATGCACAACAGAAAATTTACTGATTTAAATATTGATTTGAGATTCAGTTTACAAATTGACTGTTATAAAGACGGGCATAGAATCCGTTATTTTTCATAAGTTCCTCATGATTTCCCTGCTCAATTATATTTCCGCTGTTCATCACAAGTATAATATCTGAATTTTTTATGGTTGACAATCTGTGTGCGATTATAAAGCTTGTTCTGCCCTCCATAAGCTTATTGAAAGCTCTCTGTATCCGGTGTTCCGTCCGCAAATCAATTGAACTTGTAGCTTCGTCAAGAATAAGCATAGGCGGATTCATAAGCATTATACGAGCAATACATATAAGCTGCTTCTGACCCTGTGAAAGTCCGCTGTTTTCGGATATAACCGTATCATATCCGTCTGTAAGTCTTTTTATAAATCCGTGTGCGTGTACAGCTTTTGCCGCTGAGATTATATCATCACGGGTGGCATTATCCATGCCATAGCTGATATTTTCGGCAACAGTACCGGTAAATACCCATGTTTCCTGCAAAACCATTCCGAAGCTGTTTCTAAGACTGCTACGCGTAATATCCATGATATTTCTGCCGGAAATTTTTATTTCTCCGCTGTCAATATCATAGAATCTAAGCAGAAGATTTATAATTGTTGATTTTCCGCAGCCGGTAGGACCTACTATTGCAACGCGCTGTCCTGATTTCACATCAAGACTGAAATTATGAATCAGGCTGACTTCAGGATTATATGAAAAGCAGACGTTTCTGAAGCTGATATTTCCGCTTATATTGGTCAGCGTTTCCTTATCGGAATCATCATCGACTTCATCTTCATCAAGTACGTTGAAAATCCGTTCAGCAGATGCGACAGCGTTCTGGAGTTCCGCAAAAACGCCGGATATTTCATTGAAAGGCTTTGTATACTGATTTGAATATGCAAGAAAGCTTGAAAGCTTTCCTACTGACATAACGCCGATAAATGACGAATGTCCGACAGCTCCCAATGCTCCGAGAAGTCCTACTGCCGCATAGATAAGACCGTTCACGAATCGGGTTACGGGATTTGTCATTGAACTGAAAAACGTTGCTTTTGCGCCTATTTTTCCGTATTCATTATTTATCTGCGCGAATTTTTCTTCAGCGCGTTTATCATAGACAAACGCCCTGACTATTTTCTGATTTCCTGCCATTTCTTCGGAAAAGCTTACCATATTGCCGCGCATCTCAGACTGTTTCATATAGGAATTATGAGTTGCTTTTGTTATCTTTGAAGCCGCCAGAAACGAAAGCGGAGTAAGCAGTACAACGACTGCCGCAATCTTGAAATTAATGAACATCATGAATATCAGAGTTCCAATTATGGTTATAACTCCGCTGAAAAACTGCGTGAATCCCTGTAATAATCCATCTGAAATTATTTCAATATCGTTTATCACGCGGCTTGTAAGTTCGCCCTTTGTTGAACCGTCTATATATTTAAGCGGAACACGTTCAAGTTTTGCGAAAACATCGCTTCTCATATCACGTACTGTAAGGAATGCCAGTTTATTTGTAGAAAGGCTCATAAGCCATTGGAAAATACCGCTTGCAATCACAATAACTGCAAGTATTACAGCGATTTCTGCAAGTCTGATGAAATCAACATCTCCCGCGCCTGCGCAGCAGTCAACAGCTTTTCCGATAAATACAGGCACAGTGAGTGACAGCGAAACTCCTGCCGCCGCAAATATCAGCGTCATCACAAAATACGCTATATATGGTTTGGCGTATGAAAAAATTCTTTTGAGTGTCTTAAACATTATGATTCCCCTCCTTTTCGTTCATCTGCGAGCTGTATATTTCCTTGTATACCGCGCAGTTTTCCAGAAGTTCCTCATGTCTGCCTATTCCTACAGCTTCGCCGTCCTCCATGACGATTATCTTGTCGGCATCTTTTATAGAAGTTGTACGCTGTGAAATCATTATCACGGAAGTTTCCTGCATATTGTTTTTTAAAGCTCTGCGCAAATTCAGGTCTGTAGCATAATCGAGCGCGCTTGTCGAATCATCGAGTATAAGTATCTGCGGATTTCCTACAAGCGCACGTGCAATTGAAATACGCTGTTTCTGACCGCCTGACAGATTCCGTCCGCCCTGCGATATATGAGTATCGAGAACGTCCGGCATTTTTTCAATAAATTCCCATGCCTGAGCCGTTTTCAGAGCCGATATTATTTCCTCATCGGAGGCGTTCTCATTCCGCCATTTCATATTTTCCCGAACAGTTCCCGAAAACAGAACAGCTTTCTGCGGAACATATCCTATAATACTGCGGAGTGCATCAATATCGCATGATTTGACATTCTTTCCGGCTGTAATAACATCGCCCTCCGTCGCACGGTAGAACGCCGGTATAAGCGCGGCGGCGGTTGATTTTCCGCTTCCTGTACCGCCGATGATTCCGAGGTTTTCTCCTCTTTTCAGCGTGAATGACAGATGATTTACAGAATTTTCTCCTGCTCCCTCGTACATGAACGAAACATCTTTAAATTCAATTATATTTTCGCTTGTGCTGTCAGGAAGTTCAGAACCGTTTTCTTCGGATTCAAGGTCAAATACCTCGCTTACACGGTTTGCCGAGGCAAAAGCTTTCGTGAACGTGACAATAAGATTCGCAAGAACAACAAGAGCAAGCAGAATCTGAGTCATATAATTTGTGAATGCAGTAAGTTCACCCTGTGTAAGGATTCCAATATCAATCCGGATTCCGCCGAACCATACAATTGCCACGATTCCGAGATTCATTATCATAAAAGCGGCAGGATTAAGAATTGCTGAAATTTTTCCTACAGCGATTGAATTGTCAGATATATCGTCAACAGCTTTCCGGAACTCATCTATTTCCTCCTGCTGACGAGAAAAAGCCCGTATAACACGTGTACCCTCAATATTTTCCCTTGTAAGAAGTGCAGCACGGTCAAGATTCTGCTGTGTTTTCCTGTACATGGGAATAGTTTTATGCATTATAAAAAATATTATCGCCGATATAACCGGCGCAGCTACAAAGAATATCAGCGAAAGTCCGGAATCTATAGCAAATGCCATAACTGCCGCCCCGATAACAAGAAACGGAGCGCGTACTGCAAGACGGATAAACATATTCACACCATTCTGAACTGTATTTGTATCATTTGTTAGACGGTTTACCAGTGATGCTGTTCCGATTCTGTCAACACTGGTATGCGAAAGCGTATTTATATGTTTATACAAAGCCTCGCGGAGTTCTGTTCCGAATCCGTACGCGCATTTAGCTGCTAAAAACTGACACGTCAGAGCAAATCCGAGTCCGCATATTCCAAGTATCACGATTAGACCGCTCTTTTTTAAAATATAGGAGCTGTCGCCGCTTGCGATTCCTTTATCTATTATATCAGCCATTACAACAGGAACGATAAGTTCAAAAATTGCTTCAAGAAGCTTGAAAAAAGGTCCTAATATAAGTTCTTTTTTGTAATTTTTAAGATATTTCAACAGTTTTCTCATAATTCACCTTCACATAAAATCAGCGGACAGAACGTCCGCCGATAAAATATCAGATTTCCACACCGTTTTTCTCAAGAAGCGCACGGGCTGTATCTACCGAATCAACTCCTGTGGCATTTTTTACCGGTGCAAACTCACGGTTTCTTACAACTTCATACGGCAGACAACTGTCATTCATATTTATCATATCAAGAATAAGCGTCTCGAACTTGTAACCGTTCGGCTTATCCGGATTGATTTCTCTGCCGTTTTCATTTACATAGGGAATTTTCTTTTCAACAATATGAACAGGCATTTTCGTCCTGTTTATTATATCAAGCTGTTCCATATTGAAAAGATAATTGAGAGTAACTCCGAATTTATACGCAAGCTCGCCGTCGTCCATACGCTGTACTGCCATTTCATCAGTAAGCTCATAGTATTCAACAATTGACGGTTTACCGTCCTTGAGGCACATTGCTCCGACGCGCTCATATGGGTCAGCTTTTGCAACAACTTTACTGCCGGACTGACAGCCTGATTCTATAACCGCGCCGATAAACATCGGGTCAGCAATTCTTTGCAGGACATTATCAACAGCGAATACATTCAGCCACTCAACGCCCTGATTCTCCAGTTCCGCAAGCAGTCCGGAACGCACCAGCGATGAGAACCAGCCGCCATTTCCGTTCGGCGATGATGAAACTCTGGATTTTGTTTCAAGAAGTATTTTTCCGCTGAAATCAACAGACGGTGCCATATCCTGAACAAAGAACCTGATATATCTGCTGTTGTAGCCGAAGTAGTTTTTATCGGCAAAGAAATTAACAGTATCATTATTATTTTTTTCGCTTGTCATTATGCAGAGCGGAATCCATTCCCCTGTCTGCTTTACCACGTCCATAAGATTATTTATGAGACATTCAAAAATATAAAGCTCACGCGTCCTGCCGATATTGAACATACCTTTCGGTTTGTCAAATCCGAGACGGGTACCCTGTCCGCCGGCAAGAAGTATAGCAGCAACCTTTCCGCTTTTCAGAGCATCAATTCCGGTTCTGAGATATTCTTCGCCGTGTGCGGCAATATCAGATGCGGTAACTGCTTTTATAGGTTCAATCACACCTTTTTCAGCTGTAGAATCCATATCTTTATAAAGAGCTTTAAGAAGTGAAAAATCAATCTTCTCTATCTGTGCAAGCAGATTTTCCTGTTCATATGAATCAAGCTCGCTGTAATATTTCAGAAGATGTTCCTGACCGTGTTCAGCAAGAAGCTTTCGGGTATTTTCGTAATTCATAGATTCAATCCCTTCCCATTCCATATTATTTTTTCTCGGCGATAACACCGCCTGTTTTCCAGATACTATTTTCAGGAACTACTCCGCGCACGCAGCTTGTAGGATATATATTTGAATTTCTGCCGACGATAGTTCCCGGATTGAGAACGCTGTTGCAGCCTACTTCGACAAAATCCCCGAGCATTGCACCGATTTTTTTGATTCCTGTTTCTATCTGCATACTGCCGGATTTTATTGTTACATTTGTTTTGTCGGATTTTACGTTTGATGTGATAGAACCTGCGCCCATATGTGATTTATAGCCTAAAATACTGTCTCCTACATAATTATAGTGCGGAGTCTGGACATTATCGAAAATGATTACATTTTTGAGTTCAACAGAATTACCGACAACGCAGTTTTCACCTACGAGTGCGCTTCCTCTTATGAACGCGCAGTGACGAATTTCTGTATTTGCTCCGATTATACACGGCGCGCCGATATACGCAGACGGAGCAACAATGGCTGTTTTATGTATCCAGACATTCGCAGACGGGCTGATATATTCATCAGGGTTGAGAGTATTCCCGATATTTATTATCATATCGCTGATACCTTTGAGAGCCTCCCACGGATACGTAAAACTGCTCAGATAATCAGCAGCAATTGTATGAGAGAGGTCATAGAGGTCATTAATCCTGATATTATCCATTTTCTTTTCTCCTTAAAATAAATTTTAAAAAACTGTTCAGCATATATTATTTACTATATTATAATATATAAATCATTAAAAGTCAAGAAAAAAATAAAACCTGTCCGCAGACAGGTTGTTATTTTTAAGATATACGCTTTCCTTTTCCTTTTTTTCGTCTTTCAATGGGCTTTTCTTTGCCGCCCATATCCTCAAAAATAGTTTCCTCATCAATATCAGAACCTGCATCGGCAAGCTCCGGATTTATCTCCCCGATACTGTCATAATATGGATTGATAACAAATTTCTGAATAACGGGATAACTGTTGAAACATACAATAAACCATGACAGAGCAAGAGGGAAAAACGGAAGTATAATAATTGCAAATGCCGTTGCAAATAAAAAAAAGAATCCCATAAGCACTACGAAGAATATTATCA
>CAMWRC010000023.1 GCA_947176565.1 uncultured Ruminococcus sp. | reverse complement strand
ATTTTATAACGCTTGAAAAATATTCCGTTTGGATATATAATATTATTAAAGCTATACATAAGGAGAATGACATATGAAAAAAATCTATTTCTTAGTAAACCTGCTCGCCGGACGTGCCACAATCGGAGATAAACTCGGTGAAATAATCAATGAATTTAATAAAGCCGGTTTTGAAGTCACCATACACGTAACCCAGAGCGGTTCAGATGCCACCGAAAAAGCAGAATATGCCTGCATGAACGGATATGATATTCTCGTATGTGCCGGCGGCGACGGTACACTCAGCCAGTGCCTTCAGGGAGCTATGAAAAGCAGCCGCCGTATACCTATCGGATATATTCCTGCCGGTTCTACAAATGATTTTGCAAGAAGTCTCAATATCCCGAAAGCTACTATGGACGCTGTAAGGTGGATTACTGACGGCAGTCCCATGAGTGTGGACCTCGGTATATTCAATGACAGATATTTCACATATATAGCCGCTTTCGGAGCTTTCACAAACGTAACATACGAAACGTCCCAGCAGATAAAGAATATTTTCGGTCATGCATCGTATATAGTCGGCGGACTTACACAGCTGACAAGTCTCCGCTCAAAAATGATGCGCATAGAATATAACAATACCGTCCTTGAGGGAGAATTTATTTTCGGAATGGTAACAAATTCCGGCTCGGTCGCCGGACTTCTCTCCATGAACGATTTTCTCCTTGACGACGGACAGTTTGAAGTCACGCTTATCAAAAAGCCGGCAAATCTTGTACAGCTCCAGAAAATAGTCCACTCGCTGCTTAACATCTCCGAAGAAATAGACAGGGAATATATCAGATTTTTCAGGACAGACAAAATCACATTTACAGCACTCAACGACGAACAGATAACATGGACTCTTGACGGCGAATTTGGCGGGGATTCTCCGGTAAACGTAGTTGCAAACCATCACAAGGCAATTGAATTTATGGTAGCAGACTACTCGGAATCAATATTCTCCGACCATGACGGCAAGGAATCCGTAAATCCATAAAACAAAAAATATAAGGCAGCACTGCATAATCAGCAATGCTGCCTTGTTTGATTTCATAGCATTATTTAATAAATTTCCAGCCTCACGCTGTCTGCATGGATTCATAAGCTTCCCTGACAGCAAGGCAGAGCTGGTCAGCACATGAAGTAGGACGTCTGCCGCAGGTATTGCCTTTGAGCTTTTCCTCTATCTGTTCAACGGTAAATCCCTCAACGAGCTTTGAAACAGCTTTGAGATTTCCATTGCAGCCGCCGATGAACTGTACATTTGTTATTACATTTCCCTCTATATGAAATCTGATTTCCTGTGAGCATACCATACTCGTTACATAAACGTAATCCATAAATCAAAAACCCCTTTTCAGATAAATTAAATAATTCCATAATCAAAACAGCCGTCAAGGTCAGACCCTGACGGCCGTCTTATTTATATTTCAGACTTTTATATTTTTACACATTCTGCACAGCCTGAACTGACTGTATTGAACTATGTTCAGCAGAAGAATCGGTCTTTACAACCTTTACCTGATTATAGCATTCCATACCTGTACCAGCCGGAATAAGCTTACCTATAATAACATTTTCTTTAAGACCGAGCAGTCTGTCGCTCTTTCCTCTGATAGCAGCATCTGTAAGAGCCTTTGTAGTCTCCTGGAATGAAGCTGCTGACAGGAAGCTGTCGGAATTTGATGATGCCTTTGTGATACCCTGAAGCACCGGTGAATACTGAACAAGCTGCAAACCGTATTCTCCTGAGTCAATACGTGCCTGTATCTCAGCATTTATAGCATCAATTTCCCTGCTGTCAACGAGAGTTCCGGGGAGCAGATAGCTTGAACCTGATTCCTCAACCTTGACTTTGCGGAGCATCTGACGTACAATAACCTCGATATGCTTATCGTTGATGTCAACACCCTGGAGACGATAAACTTTCTGCACCTCATTTATGATATAGTTCTGAACTTCCATAGTTCCGAGAATATTAAGAATATCCGCAGGATAGATATTTCCCTCGGTAAGACGAGTTCCTTTCGGAATTTCCTCTCCCTCACGCACACGAATCTTGAAGTTGTAAGGAATCATATAATTCTCAGTCTCACCCGTTTCATCGTTGGAAACAACGATATTACGCGTAGTTTTGACTTCCTCAATATGAACTCTGCCTGAAATTCTGGAAAGGATAGCTGCGCCTTTCGGACGGCGGCTTTCAAAAAGTTCCTCAACACGCGGCAGACCCTGAGTAATATCTTCCGCATCGGCAGAAGCAACGCCGCCGGTATGGAATGTTCTCATTGTAAGCTGTGTACCCGGTTCACCGATTGACTGGGCGGAGATAACGCCTACAGCTTCACCGACGGAAACAATATTGTTGAATGCAAGATTTGCTCCGTAACACTTAGCACATACACCGGTCTTTGCCTTACAGTTGAGAACCGAACGAATCTTTATGACTTCAATGCCGGCATCAATGATTTTCTTGGCATCGGCATCGCTGATAAGCTTATTTCTTGATACAATAAGCTCGCCTGCCCCATCGCGCAGGTCTTCGGCAAGGAATCTTCCGACAAGACGTTCTGCAAACGGTTCTACGACTTCGTTTCCGTTTCTTATCTCAAATACCTCGATACCATCAGTAGTTCCGCAGTCCTCCTCACGTATGATAACGTCCTGAGATACGTCAACAAGACGACGTGTCAGGTATCCGGAGTCAGCAGTACGGAGAGCCGTATCGGCAAGTCCCTTACGTGCACCTCGTGAAGCAATGAAGTATTCCAGAATGTTAAGTCCCTCACGATAATTCGCACGGATAGGAATTTCAAATACTGCACCGGAAGTATTGGCAATAAGTCCGCGCATACCTGCAAGCTGACGAATCTGTGAAATAGAACCACGCGCACCGGAATCCGCCATCATCCATATAGGATTGTATCTGTCAAAATTTGCTTTAAGAGCATTTGTAACGGCATCTGTAGTATCAGTCCAGAGGGAAACGATTTTCTTTGATTTCTCCTGAGCAGAAATGTAGCCGTAGTTGTATTCCTCGGTAATTGCCTGAACTTCCTCATCAGCCTTTGCAAGGATTTCCTTTTTCTGCGGAGGTATAGTTGCATCGCATACCGCAACCGTAAGAGCGGCACGAGTGGAATATTTATATCCGAGAGCCTTTATACGGTCAAGAACCTCAGAAGTAGTCGTTGTTCCGTGAATCTTGATACATCTTTCGATAATATCAGAAAGCTGCTTTTTGCCTACAAGGAATGAGATTTCAAGGTCAAACTGCTTGTCGGAGTTTGTTCTGTCAACATATCCGAGATTCTGCGGAATATTATCATTGAATATAAGTCTGCCCACTGTGGCATTTATTATCTTTGATACTTTCTTGTCGCCGATGTCCTTTGTGATTTTTACTCTGATATTTGCATGAAGAGAAACATCATGTTCATAGTAAGCCATAAGAGCTTCGTCCGTATCGCGGAATACTTTTCCCTCACCGGGTTCGCCCGGCTTATCCATAGTCAGATAGTAAGAACCGAGTACCATATCCTGCGACGGAACTGCAACCGGCTTTCCGTCCGAGGGTTTAAGCAGATTGTTTGCGGCAAGCATAAGGAAACGTGCTTCTGCCTGTGCTTCTGCTGAAAGCGGAAGATGTACCGCCATCTGGTCGCCGTCGAAATCGGCATTGAAAGCGGAACATACAAGCGGGTGGAGCTTGATTGCACGTCCCTCAACAAGAATAGGCTCAAATGCCTGTATTCCGAGACGGTGGAGCGTAGGAGCGCGGTTGAGCATTACAGGGTGGTCCTTGATAACGTCCTCAAGAGCGTCCCATACCTTATTGTCAGCGCGGTCAATAAGCTTACGTGCTGATTTTATATTTGCGATAGCTTTTTTATCAACAAGTCTTTTGAGTACAAACGGCTTGAAAAGCTCCAGTGCCATTTCTTTAGGGAGACCGCACTGGTACATTTTGAGTTCAGGACCTACTACGATAACAGAACGTCCGGAATAGTCAACACGTTTTCCGAGAAGATTCTGACGGAAACGTCCCTGCTTACCTTTGAGCATATCCGAAAGCGATTTAAGGGCGCGGTTGCTTGGTCCTACAACCGGTCTGCCGTGTCTGCCATTGTCAATAAGTGCGTCAACGGCTTCCTGAAGCATACGTTTCTCGTTTCTTACGATAATATCAGGAGCTTCAAGCTCTATCATTCTTTTAAGACGGTTATTTCTGTTGATAACGCGTCTGTAGAGGTCGTTGAGGTCGGAAGTCGCATAACGTCCGCCATCAAGCATTATCATAGGACGAATATCCGGCGGAATAACCGGAACGACATCAAGTATCATCCACTCCGGCTTGTTTCCTGAAAGGCGGAACGCCTCGATTATCTGGAGTCTTTTTATCAGCTTGACTTTTTTCTGTCCTGACGGAAGTCCTGCAAGTTCATGTTTGAGGTCATCGGAGCAGAGTTCAAGATTATTTTTCCATTCAACGTCCACAAGTTCGGCGAATTTACGGCATTCATCGCATTCGCACTCCATAGGATTCCTGAAACATGAAAGCTTTTTCAGACCAAGCGATATTTTTCCCATTTCAATGAGACGGAGTTTCAGGAAATCATATCTTTCGGGGTCGTACTCATTCAGCAGTTTCTTGATAGCTTCCGCACCCATTTCCGCGCTGAAATCATCGCCGTACTTATCACGATATGAAAGATATTCTTTCTCTGACAGGAGCTGTTTTTTCACAAGTTCAGTATTTCCGGGGTCGGTAACGATATATTTTGTGAAATAGAGAACTTCTTCCAGACGTTTCTGTGAAACCTCAAGAACCTGACCGATACGCGAAGGAGTACCCTTGAAGTACCATATATGCGATACTGGTGCGGCAAGCTCAATATGTCCCATTCTTTCGCGTCTAACTCTTGCACGCGTAACTTCAACGCCGCAGCGGTCGCAGATCTTTCCTTTGAAGCGAATTTTTTTGAATTTACCGCAGTGACATTCCCAGTCCTTGGTAGGTCCGAATATTCTTTCACAGAAAAGACCATCTCTTTCCGGCTTCTGTGTTCTGTAATTTATAGTTTCAGGTCTTTCAACAACGCCGTAAGACCAGCTTCTTATCTGTTCTGGTGAAGCAAGACCGATTTTAATTGATTCAAAAGTATTAAATTCCAAACTGCTACCTCCTGCAATTTCATAGTATATCTGCAATGCCGAACCACGCACCATATGCAGAATAGTGGATAGCCAATCAGAGTCCAGTGAAGTCCGTTTAATTCCGGACTTCACCGTAAAGACAGATTCTTATTCGTCAAAAATAGGGTCATCGTCAAGAGCCATATCGGGGAAATCGCTCTCATCGTCATCGTCCAGACTGAAATCATCGTCATCGTCGTCGTCATAACTGTATAAGTCTTCCTTTTCCAGCATATCGACATCTGCTCCGTCATATGAATCGTCATCATCAAGAGGTCTGTCAAATCCTTTCTCACTGTCGCCGACTTCAAAGCCGCGTTCGCCCATATCATCATCTGAGAGAGAATTGAGATTTTCCGTTTCCTCGTCTCTGAAATTATCCCTTGCCGGCATCGGGTCATCGTCGAAGTTCTGTTTAAGGTCTATTTCCTCCTGATTGATGTCCAGAACCCTGACATCAAGAGCAAGAGACTGAAGCTCCTTGATAAGAACCTTGAACGATTCAGGAATACCCGGTTTCGGAACATTCTGACCTTTTACAATTGCCTCATAGGTTTCAACACGTCCGATAGTATCATCTGATTTAACCGTAAGGATTTCCTGAAGTGTATAGGCTGCGCCATAAGCTTCGAGAGCCCATACTTCCATTTCTCCGAATCGCTGACCGCCGAACTGCGCTTTACCGCCGAGCGGCTGCTGAGTAACAAGAGCATACGGACCGACTGAACGTGCGTGAATCTTATCATCAACAAGGTGGTGGAGTTTGAGGTAATACATATAGCCCACAGTTACGCGGTTGTCGAATTTCTCACCTGTACGTCCGTCATAAAGAGTAAATTTACAATCCTCGTTAAATTCAAGAGCTTTAGGATTTATAACTTTATCCATAGTCTTGAGTTCAAACATATCGCCGCGGTGTTCCTTATTTTGAGCATCAGCCATTCTGAAGCAGTCGCGTATGTCGTCCTCATGTGCGCCGTCGAATACTGGAGTCATGATGTGCCAGCCCAAAGCTTTGCACGCCATACCGAGATGTACTTCAAGCACCTGACCGATATTCATACGTGAAGGTACGCCGAGAGGATTAAGAACAATATCAAGCGGTGTTCCGTCAGGCAGGAAAGGCATATCCTCCTCCGGAAGTATACGCGAAACAACACCCTTATTTCCGTGACGACCTGCCATCTTGTCGCCGACTGTGATTTTACGCTTCTGAGCGATATAGCAGATAACGCGCATATTTACGCCTGCGCTGAGTTCGTCGCAGTTTTCGCGTGTGAACACTTTTACATCAACGATAACGCCGGCTTCGCCGTGAGGCACTTTAAGGGAATTATCGCGGACTTCCCTTGCTTTTTCTCCGAATATTGCGCGGAGCAGTCTTTCCTCGGCAGTGAGTTCGGTTTCGCCCTTTGGTGTAACCTTGCCGACAAGAATATCTCCTGCCGTTACTTCCGAGCCTATTCTGATAATTCCGTTTTCATCAAGATTCGCCAGAGCGTCATCGCCCACGTTTGGAATATCACGTGTGATTTCCTCCGGACCGAGCTTTGTATCACGGCATTCGATTTCGTATTCCTCTATATGAACAGATGTGAATACATCTTCACGTACCAGCCGCTCGTTAAGAAGAACAGCGTCCTCGTAGTTGTAGCCTTCCCATGTCATGAATCCGATGAGAGCGTTCTTGCCCAGAGAGATTTCACCGTCAGCAGTTGCAGGTCCGTCAGCAAGAACCTGACCTTTTGTGATTCTTTCGCCGACAGAAACTATCGGACGCTGATTCACACAAGTGCCCTGATTTGAACGCTTGAATTTTATAAGTTCATGACGGCGTTCAATTCCGTCGTCGCCGATAACACGGATATTATCTGCATCAACATAGCTTACCTTGCCGTCGCAGTCAGAAACAATACATACGCCTGAATCGACAGCAGCCTTGTATTCCATACCTGTGCCGACAAACGGACGTTCTGTCTTGAGAAGCGGAACAGCCTGTCTCTGCATATTTGAACCCATGAGGGCGCGGTTCGCGTCGTCGTTTTCAAGGAACGGAATCATAGATGTAGCAACGGACACAACCATTTTAGGCGATACATCCATATAGTCAACTATTTCGCGTTCACATTCAAGTATCTGGTCGCGGTGACGTGCATTTACACGCGGACGCGCAAGCTTTCCGTCCTCGGTGAGAGGTTCGTTAGCCTGAGCGACAACGTAATTATCCTCAACGTCAGCCGTCATGTATACAACTTCATTTGTAACAACGCCCGTCTCCTTGTCAACCTTGCGGTACGGAGCTTCAATGAATCCATATTCATTGATTCGGGCAAAAGTAGCAAGATAGGAAATAAGTCCGATGTTAGGACCTTCCGGAGTCTCGATAGGACACATTCTTCCGTAGTGGCTGTAGTGTACGTCACGGACTTCAAATCCTGCACGGTCACGCGAAAGACCGCCCGGACCGAGAGCTGAAAGACGTCTCTTGTGCGTAAGCTCAGCAAGAGGATTATTCTGGTCCATGAACTGCGACAGCGGAGACGAACAGAAAAATTCCTTCATAGCGGAGGAAATAGGTCTTATATTGATAAGCGTCTGCGGAGTAAGTGCGCTTACGTCCTGTGTCTGAGTGTTCATTCTTTCACGGATTCCGCGTTCCATACGCGCATATCCGATTCGGAACTGATTCTGGAGAAGTTCTCCTACTGAACGTATACGTCTGTTGCCGAGGTGGTCGATGTCGTCAACAGTTCCCACGCCCTCACAGAGATTTATAAAGTAACTGATAGTTGCAAAAATATCATCAAGTATGATGTGCTTCGGAACAAGCTCATCAGCCTTTTTCTTGATATTCTCCTCAAGCTCGTCAGCATCTGCTGAATTTTCCATGATTTCTTTCAGAACCTTGAAAGAAACTTTTTCGTTGATTCCATATTTTTCAACATCAAAGTCAACATATCCGCTGATGTCAACCATGCCGTTGCCTATGATTTTTGCAACGCGTTCCACAAAACGTATCTGAGTTTCACCGCGTTCATTGGTGTAGTATTCCTTAGCCTCTACCTTTACGAAAGCATAATATACGCCTGCCTGTTCGATTTCGCAGGCTTTTTCATAATTTATCGTATCGCCGGCATCAGCCATTATTTCTCCGGTAAGAGGATTAACAACCGGCTCTGTAAGAGTATGACCGGCAAGACGTGAAGCTATGCCGAGTTTTTTATTGTACTTATATCTTCCGAAACGGCAGAGGTCATATCTTTTGGCATCAAAGAAAAGATTATTGAGATGTGTAATTGCACTTTCAACGGTAGGCGGTTCGCCCGGACGGAGCTTTTTATAAACATCAATGAGACCGTCGGAGGTATTTTTTGTCTGGTCTTTCTGAAGAATAGTCTGTCTGAGTCTTTCGTCCTCGCCGAAAAGCTCATATATTTCCTCATCAGTTCCCACGCCGAGGGCGCGTATGAACGTAGTAAGCGGGATTTTTCTGTTCTTGTCGATACGAACATAAACCACATCGTTGGAATCCATTTCATACTCAAGCCATGCTCCGCGGTTCGGGATAACAGTGGTACTGAAAAGGTCCTTTCCTGTCTTATCCTTTTCAAAGGAGTAATAAACGCCTGGAGAACGGACAAGCTGGGAAACGATAACACGTTCAGCTCCGTTGATGACGAAAGTACCGCTGTCTGTCATAAGCGGAAAATCGCCCATATATATTTCACTTGTACTTACGTTATTGGTTTCTTTATTGAAGAGGGTAGCTGTAGCACGCATGGCAACCTGATATGTTGCGCCTCTCGACTTGCATTCCGCGAGGGAATACTTAGGTTCTGTATCGAAGCGATAGTCATTAAACGTTAGGACGAGATTTCCATTATAATCAGTGATAGCGGTCATATCGCGGAAAACTTCTTTCAGACCTTCTTCCCTGAACCATTGATACGAGTTTTTCTGCACCTCGATAAGGTTAGGCATTTCGAGCGGCTCGGTAATTTTACCGAAACTCATTCTGACGTTTTTTCCAAGCTGCTTAGGTGTAACGTTCACCATAGGCGGAACCTCCTTATTATTTTACTTGCATGATGAAACATCGTGCAGGCGTTTAGTGTGAAAAAATTTTAAAAAAATTACAAAGCTATTGACAAGACCTTATATTTGTGGTATAATATCTTGCAGAAGCAGCAATCTTCACACACTGATACATTATATAATTCTATCACATTATTTTCTCTTTGTCAAGAGGATTAAGACCTGTTTTTCTATTTTTGGAATCTTTGCCGGATTTTTCAATATAAAATCCGGCATTTTTTGTTATTTAGGACAACATTCAAAAAATTTTTATTTTTATTTACATTTGCAGGAAAAGGTGTTATAATATTGATATGACAATGGGTTCAGCCTGCTCATCAATAATGATATAATAATTTGTTTTGAATTGAGGTTTGAAATGTTTGATAAAGTGTTAAGCTTCGGATTGTACGGATTCAACACGTTCCCTGTCGATGTTGAAGCAAATATAGTCAAGGGTATGCCGTTATTCAATATCGTCGGTCTGCCCGATGTCACCGTAAAGGAAAGCCGCGAAAGAATCCGCTCCGCGCTCAGGGCGTGCGGAGTACAGTTTCCTGTATCTGCCGTAACAGTCAATCTTGCTCCTGCCGATACCAAAAAAAGCGGTTCTGTTCTTGATATGTCAATTTTCATGGCACTGCTGAAAGCTATGGGACTGATAAACAGAAGTACGGAAAGCTGTATTTTTTTAGGCGAACTTTCCCTCAGCGGAAACCTGCGCGGAATAACCGGCGTTCTGCCTATGATAATACACGCCCGTGAACTTGGTATAAAATCTGCATTTGTACCCGCCGCAAATGCGCGTGAAGCTTCCGTTATCACTGGAATTGATATTTATTCCGTAAACCATGCCGAACAGCTTTTAAAGCATTTCCGCGGCGAGGAATTTCTCACTCCATGCGAGCCGTACATACCGCCCGAAGCCGTATATAACGAAAACAATGACTTTTCAGAGGTCAAAGGTCAGCAGTTTGCAAAACGCGCCCTTGAAATCGCAGCAGCAGGCGGTCACAATGCTCTGCTCTCCGGCACTCCTGGAAGCGGAAAAAGTATGCTTGCCAAAAGAATGCCAACAATACTTCCGCCGCTTACGTTTGAGGAATCTCTCGAAACTACAAAAGTACACAGCATCGCCGGTATGCTCACTCCGGAACAGCCAATAATAACAAAAAGACCATTGAAGTATTGCTACCACCTGAATGTTTTTAGCTC